>JAKAYJ010000055.1 GCA_021816385.1 Thermoplasmata archaeon | reverse complement strand
GAAACGTAGCTTGATACGGCATTCAGGGCTGACCAGTTGTCCAGTTTTGATGGCGTTATATTATAGTGATACTGATCATAGAATCCTCTTTCGAGTGTTCCATTATTGAAAACAGTCTTGTTGTAAACCAGGATATAACCGACAACTGTATGAATTGGTATTCCTATGAAATTATACCCATTACCAGTTGCATTTGGGGCATATGAACCAGACGCCAGGTCACCGGAGAGATAATTTGCTGAGTTTAGGTATTTCTGTCCTGTAGTGCTGTTCAGGTTATACAGATATGGTGCAAGAGCAGGAGCCTGCGATGCATAATACATGAATATATTTGGAGGAGATGTCTTTCCCTGAAGAGCAGCCAGTGCTGTAGTTGTCATGTCTGAATATCCGACAGAATTAATCTGCACACTCACATCAGGATTCTTTTTCTCAAACTGTAGTGCAACAGCCTTCAGATATGATTCAGTCATACTCCCACTATCTACCATAACATTAATCGTTTGCTTCTTTGCAGGCTTATCAAATAATAAAACGCCTAAGCCTGCAACAATAACTATAACCACCACAATGGCGGCAATCCACTTAACGGAGCTACCTTTTTTTGAGCTTTGCATTTTGACTCAAAACTATATCTAGTTCATAACTTAACCTTTTTCTATGTAGAATATTGTCCCAAAGCACCTAAATATAAAGCAATATGAATATAAGCAACCCATATCAATAGGATATGCTAATTAAATCAAACTAACTTTTTAATAGAACGATATCATGGAAGAACAGTGAAAATATGAAAAATGGCGGAAGAGATGTATATATGGTATCAGGAGGGGTAACAAAGTTTACCAAGTCTAATCCTGCAATGGATTTTAGGCTGAGAACTAAAAAGGCCTTTGATTATGCCCTGAATGACATTGGAATCAGCGTGAAAGATATTGACGGCTCTGTAGCATCATATTTCTCTGATCATTTTCAGAGACAATTAATGTCAGGAATAATGGCGCAGGATTATCTGGCACTTACACCCAAGCCAAGCAAGAGGGTTGAAGGTGGAGGTGCAACAGGTGGACTGGCTTTTCAAACAGGTGTTGAGGAAGTGGCATCAGGAAGAATGGATGTATGTGCTGTTTATGGTTTTGAGACTATGTCTCACGTAAACACCTGGAAGGGAAATGAATTCATAGCACTGGCAAGCGATACAAACTTCGACTATCCTGTTGGTGGTTTCTACACAGGTTATTATGCCATGATGGCCGTAAGACATATGCACGAATTCGGAACAACGGTTGAACAGCTTGCAAAGGTCTCTGTAAAGAATCACGGAAACGCAATGCATAATCCCTATTCGCAGAGTCCAATGAAGATCACAGTCGAAGATGTGAGAAATTCTCAGATGGTATCATATCCGTTGACAAGACTTGACGTCTGTACAATGTCAGATGGAGCAGCTGTTGCAATACTTGCATCAGAGGAAAAAGCATTCGAAATGTGTGACCACCCGGTGAAAATTTCAGGTATAGGAACAGGGACAGATACAATGCGTTTATCTGACAGGCCAATGTTGAAGGTGCCACTTCTTCCAAATGAGAAAGAATCAGATTACAGAAATCTGAAGTATCCGGGTGTTCATTCATTCCGAGCAGGTAGGACAGCAGCAATGGAAGCATACAAAAATGCCGGTATTACTGATCCACTTGAAGAAATTGATGCCGTGGAACTCCATGATGCATACACATCATCTGAAATACAGACATATGAGGATCTTGGTCTCTGCAAATACGGTGAAGGAGGGCACTTCGTGGAAGAAGGAAAGGCTGACCTGAATGGAAAAGTAGCTGTAAACCCATCAGGAGGCCTGCTTGCTTCAGGTCATCCAGTAGGTGCAACAGGAATAATGCAATCCGTTTTTATGTTCTGGCAGCTTCAGCATTCCATTAAGAAGCATTTCAAGGATGATGCGCTTCAGGTAAAGAATGCAAAGAGAGGACTCATCCACAGTCATGCTGGAACAGGTACTTATGTTACTGTTTCAATTATGGAGGCGGTAAAATGACCATAGACTATGATGCAAAAATGCCAGAAACCCAGAATGGTACTGAAGTGTACAATACAGATCCGCTCATTGTAAAATCTCACTATGAAATAGATTACATCCACAGTTATGCACAGGATTCTGAATTCTTCCGGGCACTGGGAAAAAAGAAGCTTATGGGAAGCAAATGCAAGAGTTGTGGATATGTGTATGCAACACCCAGAGGACATTGCATGTTCTGTGGTTCAGAGACTGAGTGGCACGAATTGCCAACCGAGGGAAGAATCCACACGTTTACAACCTGTTACTTTGGCAGTGAGAAATTCCTCCCAGAAACTCCGTTCAACCTTATCATGGTAGAGTTTGAAGGTGTAGATTCTCTTTTCATGGCCAGGTTAATAGGGGCTTCACAGGAAGACTTAAAAATAGGAATGAAAGTAAAGGCAAAATTCAAGAGGAATCTTACTTTCAGCCCAACAGACGTCTATTTCGTACCCATGAAGGAATAGAAATATGACTTCTGACAATTTTTTTTCAAATCAGGATAAACGGGTTTTTATTTTAAAAATGGAGAACCAGGTTGATAGGGGTGCATTATTATCAAGGTACAGCAGGACAGCAACACTTGATATCCGGGAACTTTATAGAAAGGAATTCCAGGAGAATCCAGACAGGGGAAAGAAATTTTATGAAAGGGTATTCCTGGAGTATGGGGATGAATCTGTAGCTGAACTTATTTCGATTCAGATCGGTATACAGGGGATTTCAAACATAGTCACAAAGTTAATCGAAGAAAGTAGGGTCGGTTTATCATATCTTGAAAAATCCTCAAGATACGTAAGTTACGACAAAAAGACAAATGGGAAATATCTGTTTCTTGATTTTGATAAAACCGGTATTCCAGTGAAATTTGAAGGTGAGTACAACTCCTTAATGGAAAAACTGTTCGATTTTTATTCATATGCAATTCCATCTATCAGAGAAAAGCTGAGGGAGAATTATCCTCTTTCCGACTTCCAGACAGGTGGAGAAGATTCGGCCACGAAGGCATATGAAACTGCTCTCAAATCGAGGACTCTTGATGATATAAGGTCAATCCTTCCTTCCAGCACTCTGACAAATATGGGTATTTCTGGAAACATCAGAGCATTCATTCATCTTATCCAGAAACTGGATCAAAGTGGAATTCCAGAGGCAAGAGAGATTTCAGATCTGATTTATAATGAACTTTTCACTGAGTTTGAAAATCTTGTAAAGTCAGCCAGAGACCCACGTTACGTCAAAAATCGGGAGATCGAGATTGAAAAACCTAACATTTATCATTTACACGGTTCAGAATGGAAAGATAACAGATCAGTGGAAGTAATATTAACAGATTATTCTAAAAAACAGGCAGCGAGTATTGGGAGCACACTGAGCTTTTCAAATCTCTCTTATAATGATCTGCAGAAAAAAGAACTGATTAGTTTAATAGTGGATTCAAGGGGGAGCAGGAGGGATAAATTACCACGAGCATTTGAATTTGTCAACATGACTTACAGGATCATAATGAATTATGGAGCTTTCAGGGAGTTCCAGAGACATAGATTCATGAGTATATTAAGAAAAGACCTTTCGCCAGAGCATGGTTATTACATCCCAGAATATATTTCCAATAATGCAGACCTTGAGTCGAGGATGAAGACATTGATTGATGAGGTTGAAAAGCTATACATTAAAATAAGGGAAGAAGCCGGGGGTAAACTGGCACAATACGTGTTACCATACTGCACAAATTATGAGATTCTTGTCAATACAAATCTCAGGGAATTAGTGTATTTCAGTGAGTTGAGGTCCACGCCGCAGTCACATCCAGATCTGAGGGAAACTGCAATTAAAATGGTAAATGCATTTGTAGAACAGGAGCCTGACTTCAGGTCATTATTCAAGTTCGTTGATTACGGTAAATATCCGCTGGGAAGATTTTTCCAGGAATACAGGAAAGAGGAAAAGATAAAAAAATTATGAATATGGTGAAAAAGGAAATAATGGCAGGGGAATATCAATAATGAAATTGAGTCTTGGTCATTCAAATATCCATTTATCCTAACATTATGAAATGGAACCAAGCTACTGAACAAAGAGTGGTTCACCCACCTAATTTTTATCGTAAAAATATGCATAAGATTTATATTGAAGAACAAATTTACCAAGTAGAAATAAGGAGGAACAAAGATGTTAAACGGACAGATGCCGATATTTATATTAAAAGAAGGTACAAGCAGGGATCAGGGTAAGAATGCACAGAAGAATAATATAGATGCAGCAAAAGCCATTGCTGAAGCTGTGAGAACAACTCTTGGCCCGAAGGGAATGGATAAGATGCTGGTCGACTCCATTGGGGATATCATTATTTCCAATGATGGGGCAACCATTTTGAAAGAAATGGATGTGGATCACCCTACGGCCAAGATGATAGTTGAAGTTGCCAAGTCACAGGATACAGCAGTTGGAGATGGAACTACTACTTCAGTCGTACTTGCAGGAGAATTCCTGAAGCAGGCAGAGGAACTACTGGAACAGGGAGTGCATCCAACAGTTATCGCAAATGGATACAGGCTGGCAGTAAATCAGGCAAAGAAGGAACTGGACAATATTGCAAAGGATGTAAAGGATGACAAATCTCTTGAACAGGTTGCAAGAACTGCACTTTCAGGCAAGAATATAGGCCTTGGCGGAGACTTGCTTTACAAGTTAATTGTAAAGGCAGTAAATGCAGTAGCTGAAGAAAAGAATCATAAGTTCACTGTCGAGCCATCAAGCATAAAGATAGATAAGAAGAGTGGAGGAAGCGTGAACGAAACTGAACTGATTATGGGTCTTGTCATAGACAAGGAAAAAGTTCATTCTAAGATGCCCTCTGTAGTCAACGATGCAAAGATAGCACTTATTGATTCAGCACTTGAAATTAAGAAAACAGAAATAGAGGCAAAGGTCCAGATTTCGGATCCATCCAAGATACAGGACTTTCTTGATCAGGAAGTTGACACATTCAAGGCAATGGTATCCAAGGTAAAGAAGAGTGGAGCAAATGTTGTTCTTTGCCAGAAGGGTATAGATGATATTGCCCAGCACTATCTTGCAAAGGAAGGGATTTATGCCGTCAGAAGGGTAAAGAAGAGCGACATGGAAAAGCTTGCCAAGGCAACAGGTGCAAAGCTGGTTACAAACCTTGATGATCTTTCACCATCCTATCTCGGTTCTGCAAAGAGAGTTGAAGAGAAGAAGATAGGAGACGACAGAATGACCTTTGTGACTGGGTGCAGTAATCCAAAGGCAGTAAGCATACTTATCAGAGGCGGAACCGAACATGTTGTATCTGAGATTGAAAGGGCACTGAACGACGCCATAAGAGTGGTTGCCATAACAAAGGAAGATGGAAAAATACTGCCAGGTGGTGGAGCAGTTGAATCTGAGCTTTCACTCAGAATAAGGTCATATGCTGCCAGTGTTGGCGGAAGGGAGCAGCTTGCCATAGATGCATTTGCCAAGGCTCTTGAAGTCATTCCAAGAACACTTGCAGAGAATGCAGGTATGGACCCAATTAACACTCTTATACAGCTCAAGGCAGAGCACGAAAAGAAGAATATCAACACAGGCATCAACTTTAGTGAAAACAAAGTATCCGACATGTTTGCACTAGGTGTATTTGACCCACTTAAAGTGAAAAGACATGCACTTGAGAGCGCAGTGGAAGTCGCCACCATGATATTGAGAATTGATGATGTCATAGCAAGCAAGAAGAGTGCACCATCCCCGGGCGGAGGCATGGGTGGAATGGGCGCTGGCGGTATGGGCGGAATGCCACCATACTAAACCAGCCATTTCTAAAATTTAAATTTTTATTGTTTTTACCGATTCATCGTAAAGTAAAGGAGATTAAGTGTCTCTTCATTCAAAAATTAAGTTTTTCCATCTGGATTTCCAGTTCAAATGATTTATATAACTTATAATTAAAAATATAATTTAAAATATTATTTATCCTTTTATGTAATTGCCTTACGGTAAAATATGAATCTTTACGAGTATATGGGAAAACAGATTTTTAGGAAGTACGGTATTCCAGTACCGGAAAGCTATCTTGTAGAAAAGGAATCAGACATCAGGAATTTTGAGAAGCCAGTGGTAGTTAAGTCACAGATTCTTCTGGGAGGAAGAGGTAAATCTGGAGGAATAAAATTTGCCAGGTCCCAGCAGGAACTCAATGACGGTGTCAAGGAATTACTTGGAGCAAAAATTAGGGGATTAACCGTAACAAAGGTCCTGATTGAAGAAATGATTCACATCAAAAAGGAAATGTATGTCAGTATTGCCCTAGACAGAACAGAGAAGGAACCAATTCTCATAGCAACAACACAGGGCGGAGTCGAGATAGAATCTATACCACACGATCAGCTTTATACAAGACACATCGACCCAATTCTAGGATACTCTGATTTCATAGGAAGGGAAGCTGTAGCATTCATGAAGCTTGAGCCTGATATTGCTAAACAGTTCATGTCCATCCTGAAAATACTGTATAAAATATGGGTAGAGGAAGATTGTGAGCTTGTTGAAATAAATCCTCTTGTCATAACAGAGGAAGGAAAGTTAATAGCTGCAGATTCTAAGGTTGTCGTTGACAGTGATTCAGTATACAGGCACAAGGAATTTGAAGTAGTCGATCCAGAGAAGACACCACTGGAACTTGAGGCTTCCCAGAAAGGCTATGCGTTCATCGAACTCGACGGGAACATTGGAGTTATTGCGAATGGTGCTGGGTTAACAATGGCAACTCTTGATGCACTCACTCTTCACAAGGGAAAGCCCAGGAACTTCTTAGATCTCGGAGGAACAGATAACTCGGACATAGTTGCAAACGCTTTTGATCTTGTCCTTAAGGCAAAGCCAAAGGCAATACTTGTCAACATCTTTGGCGGGGTCACCAAATGTGATACAGTTGCAAACGGGATAGTAATGGCAAAGAATAAACTCTCAATCACACAGCCAATTGTTGTTAGATTGAGTGGTGTAAGGGATGATGAAGGAAGGAAGATCCTGAAGGACAGTAATATTGATTCATTCCCAACGATGATGGAAGCCATAGAGAGAGTTGTAAAATTAGCAGGGGGTAATTAAAATGAGTGTTTATGTTGATGAAAATACAAAAGTGATTGTTCAGGGTATAACAGGGCATCAGGGTGCATTTCATGCCGGAGAAATGCTTGCATTCGGAACAAAGGTTGTTGCAGGTGTTTCACCAGGAAAGGCTGGAACTAAATTCATGGACAAGG
>JAKAYJ010000054.1 GCA_021816385.1 Thermoplasmata archaeon | reverse complement strand
AAGAACCTGCGAGTGGATACTGCGGTATTCCGGAAATGCATTCTTTAACTCCGGAATTTCATTCTGTTGTGAGTTATAGTTTACCATCTTTCCCAATCTGTAGGCATATATTCTCTGCTGTAACATTGCATTGTAAAGTTCACGGCACAGATTCAGTGTGGAGTTCAGGATACTGATCTGTGCTTCTGTAGGATATATCCTGAACTTATAGACTCTCATTACGCTTTACCTCCTGTGAATCCACATATCTTTTTAGGACATCAAGCGTAACCTGCCCGGATGTTGCGATGAAGTATGAGGGTGACCAGAATTTCCCTTTCCACAGTTCCTTCTTCACATCGGGGAAGTTACGCTGTATCTCCCTTGATGTTATTGTCTTGATGGCGTTGACGAACTGTGGAATATTGAGCAATGGTGTTGATTTGAAAAGCATGTGAAAATGATCCTTGTCGCATTCTATCTCAAGAATGTCAACATCGAATGTTTCAGCTATTTCCCTGGTCTTTGTCTTGAGAAAATTCACGATGGCACCATTGACAAATACCTTCCTCCTGTATTTTACGACCTGGATGAAGTGGTAGTATAATGAATATACAGAATGTGCACCTTTGTCCACTTCATAAGACATAGTTACCATAATACTCAATATACTAGAAGCTTTTAGCTCGCTTTCATCCCCATCTTGCGAAAGGGGAATTCCCACTCGCAAATGTTAAAATTACTATAGACTTTTCCTATTCTTCATCCATAGTCCACGGATTCGACCTTCTCAATCCGTCCTAACGGTGCTGTATTTCTCTCGCTTTCGCTGCAGCCTGTGCTTTTGCAGAATGGATAACTTCATACCCCTTATCACTGAGACGCATGTATCCATCGCTAATGGGATAAACAGGTAATTTCCCATATCAAACTTACATTGATTAGTCATTTATTCTCCTCGGCGTGCAGACTATTCTGACACCATATCATTCCGAGTCTGGAATGACAGATATATTTTTAAACTGCCTTTTTATTACCACGGGATTCAATGGGAAGCATAAGATCACAATATGTGAAGAAGATTGCAGTTGATCTGGTAAATTCCAGACCGGACATATTCACAGACAATTTTCACGAGAACAAGAAGATAGTGGAGGGCGTAATAGAAGGCGCATCAAAAAGAGACCTGAACCTTATTTCAGGTTACACCACGAGATATGTCATAAAAAAGAGAAACAGGGCTGCGAAAGAAGCTGAATTCACGGGTCAGACCGTGGAATAAATTATTATTAAATTGTTTAATCCGGCGGAACAACCATAACTGGAACTTTTGACAGTTTTATTATCTCTGAGCTGACAGAGCCAAGAATAAATTTGCTTATACCAGACAGTTTTCTTGTTCCCGTAATTATGAGATCAACCTTGAGTTCTTCGCATTTTGATATGATCCTTGTGGCAACATCGTCTCCTGTGCCCTCTATTATTATGTAAGTGTATTTCACACCTTTTGGCTTGAGGTATTCTTCAGCGGCAGATTTGACTTTGGCACCATACTGTTCCTGATCTGTGACAACCGTTTCTGAAAATATACCATCTGCCCCTGTAAGGGCCCTTACAAGTGTGGGATTTACATGAATTACTATATACTCTTCACATACTGAACTCAGTGATAAAGCAAAGTTCAATGCTTTTACAGCGCTCTGGGAATTGTCAAATGAAATAGCAATCCTCATGTGTATAACATCTGTATTTAATATAAAACAATTTTCTTTGTTGATATTCCCTACTTATTAAACCATGATTTCTTATCAAGTTCATCCCTGAGACTCGTGATTAGTTCCTTCTGGCGAGAACTCAATTTCTTTGGCACAGAAACGGATATCCTGACGTTGATATCCCCACCACCATTTCCCCGTATTCTCTGGAATCCTTTGCCCTTTATCTTCACAATATCATTAGGCTGGGTTCCGGGAGGTATGGAAAAAGATATGAGTTTGCCGAAAAGGGATATCTGCTCCTCGGAACCAAGAGCCGCTTCAGGAAAACCTATCTCCTTGTCTATGAGTATGTCATCCCCGAGCCTCTCAACTCCTCTCTCGGGCCTTACTCTTATGAAAATATAAAGATCTCCTGCATGCCCATTCTCCATTTCACCCAATCCTCTGAGAAGCATCCTTGAACCGTCAGCCATTCCTGGTTTTATCTCAATAGTTTTCTTTTCGATGATGGACCTCTTTCCGGAGCCATGGCATGCCAGACATTTCCTGTCACCTGTATAACCCATTCCCCTACAGGTTCTGCAGGTGATAGTGTTTATCAGCCGGAAGGGGCCATTCTGCTGGACTATTCTCTCCTGTCCTGTACCGTTGCATGCCCTGCATGTTTTTACATTGCCCTCATATCCTTTACCTTTGCAGGTATCACAATCCACACTTCTCCTGAACTTTATTTCCTTTTTCACTCCAGAGTAGGATTCAGCCATGGTGATTTCCAGTTCTACAGAGAGATCAAGTTGTGCCTCCCTTCTCCCGGCTCCACCTGAAGTTGCACCTGAAAATGGAGAACCACCGCCAAATCCTTTGAATATCTCATCAAAAATGTCTGAAAAATCTGAGAAGTGCGTGAAATTCTGCCAACTGAATCCCGAACCGGGGCCACTCCCGAATTCAACTTTTCCGGTCTGATCGTAAACCCTCCTCTTGTTCTCATCAGAGAGTACCTCGTATGCTTCCCCGATCTCCTTGAATTTTTCTTCTGCCTCCTGCTTCCTCTCAGGATTCACATCGGGATGCCACTTCTTTGCAAGTGTCTTGAATGCTTTCTTTATATCTTCCTGCGATGCATTTTTGTCAACGCCAAGGGTTGAGTAGTAGTCCTTACTCACCTGTCTCTACCTCTACTGTTCTTCAGTGCCGTCATCTGTAGTTTCTTCACTGCCATTTTCGGGTTCAGCTTCCTGATTCTGTTCCGTTCCTGGTTCTTCCTGAGTTGGCTCAGCAGAACTGTAAAGATTTGCCCCTATTTTCTGTATCTTTTCTGAAAGCTCTTTGGTAAATTTGTCCACCTCATCCTCATTTGTATTCTTTATTGCTTCTCTCAGTTTCGATATGATGCCCTTTGCCTCATCCGATTCTGCCTTGTCTATCTTCTCACCGTTCTCGTTCAGTGTCTTTTCCGCAGAGTATGCAAGATTCTCAGCTATGTTCATCTTTTCTATTTGTTCTCTTTTCTTCTTGTCCTCTTCCGAGAATTTTTCTGCCTCTTCCTTCATCTTCTCTATCTGTTCCTTGGAAAGCTTGTTCTTTGCCTCTATGGATATTTTCTGCTCCTTGTTTGTTGCTTTGTCTTTTGCGCTTACTGTCAATATTCCGTTTGAGTCTATATCGAAAGTAACCTCAACCTGCGGTATCCCCCTTGGTGAAGGAGGTATTCCCTCAAGGTTGAATTGCCCAAGTGAAACATTGTCCTTTGCAAGGCTTCTTTCGCCTTGAACCACATGGATCGTCACAACTGTCTGCATATCTGCGGCTGTAGAAAACAACTGTGATTTTCTAACAGGTATAGGAGTGTTTGAGTTAATTAGAGGTGTTGACACTCCTCCAAGAGTCTCTATACCGAGAGTCAGAGGCGTCACATCCACCAGGACTATATCCTTTATATCTCCTGCTAGGACTGCTCCCTGAAGTGCAGCTCCCGTGGCAACACATTCCATGGGGTCTACTCCACCCTCTACCTTTTTTCCGAAAAAATCTTCTACGTATTTCTTCACATAAGGAATTCTTGTTGGACCCCCAACCATTATGATCTTATCGATTCCACTTTTTGAGATATTTGCTTCCTTGATAGCTGTTTCAAGAGGGTGCAAGGATCTTTCTATGATTGGTTTTATGAGATCTTCAAATTTTGATCTGCTGAGTGAAAGCTGCACATGCTTCGGCTCATTGTTAATGACAGTTATGTATGGGAGATTAATTTCAGTCTCAAGAGTTGATGAAAGCTCAATCTTTGCCTTTTCAGCAGCATCTTTGAGTCTGATATATGATTTCTTGTCTCTGGAAAGATCAAAATTTTCCTTGCTCTTGAAATCGTCCACTATGTACTTGATGATGGCATCATCCATATCTGTACCGCCAAGTTTTGTGTCACCTGAGGTTGATTTCACTTCAAAAAGGCCATCTTCAAACTCCATGACCGTGACATCAAGGGTTCCTCCTCCAAGATCATATACAAGAATCTTCATTGATTGATTCTGCTTGTCTATCCCATATGCAAGTGATGCTGCTGTTGGCTCATTAATTATTCTCTTTACATTTAAGCCAGCAATGGTTCCGGCATCCTTCGTGGCCTGTCTCTGATTGTCATCAAAATATGCAGGTACCGTGATAACTGCATCCGTGATTGTTTCCCCAAGAAAATTCTCTGCATCCCTCTTTATCTTCTGAAGAATGAATGCGGATATCTGCTGTGGTGTGTATTCCTTTCCATATACCTTGAATTTGAAATCAGTTCCCATCTTCCTCTTTGCAGCAATTATGGTTCCTTCAGGATTAAGAAGTGCCTGTCTTCTTGCCGGTTCACCAACCAGAAGCTGTCCATCTTTTGTGAAAGCTACATAGCTGGGAAAAGATTTCCCGCCGACAGAGACGCCCTCTGCACTTGGTATGATCGTGGGTTTTCCAGATATTACCACTGAAGCTGCTGAATTGCTTGTTCCAAGATCTATTCCTATTGTTTTACTCAACTTTTTCACCTCTTTTTTCAACTATTACCTTTGCTGTCCTTATGACTTCACCATTTAACGTATACCCTTTCTGTATCTCATGTGCTATTCTGTCCTCTGACTCACCATCTACTGTGCCAACAACCTCATGATATTTCAGGTCAAGATTCTTTCCCACGGTTTCTATTTCTTTGAAACCAAATGGCGTAAGGGATGATATCAGGATTTTTCTAAGATTTTGTAGCATTGTGGTTTCCTTGCTTGAAGCTATGCCTGAATCCATGGAGTCGAGAAGAGGAAAGATACTTTTTAAAATTTCCATTCCTGCAGTTTTTTTCTGGTTTTCGAAGTCTCTTGAAATTATCTTTATGTAGTTCTGAAGTTCAGCGACTGATCTCAGGAGTGTTTCATTTTTCTTTTTAAGCTCCTCCACACTGTCTCCTTCAATCCGTATTTTCAGGTCGGTCATTCTCTTTCTACCCCTTGCTGCCTTGATGGAATAATCAATTGGATCCAGCATAATTTCAGCCTGATCCGGAATATACGCCATACGTGGTAAATATGTTCTTCATTATAAATATTTCTTTTTTGTTTCTGTATTCATTCGTTGCAATAGAAACATATCAGTTGAATATGATTTCAGTCCCGTAGATTCCTATCATTTTTTTTATTTCTAAATCTACAGAGTTCAGGAATTATAAGCGCGGGAAACACACAGGATCAGGCTTGCTTGGAAAGTGTGCCTTGATAACACAAGCACACCACTGAGTCTTTCAATTGATTGCTCTGATCATCCATGCCCAATCATCCTTGGTGATAAATACTTTTTTTATTCCAATGAAAAATTTGTCAGGATTCTTTTCAAGAAACTCGTGAAGCATCAATATTTTCTTTATGATTGCATACTTTCCATCACTTTTTGATTCTGCCCTTATTAGGCCATAATTAATGCGAATATATACCTGCATCAACACTTCCATCATGGATATTGTTCTGAGTGCAATATCGGGGCTATTATGATTTTCCATTATTCCTTTTATTGCCTTAGGAGCGTAATAATTGCTCTTGAGGCCCATATTCGATTTTTCAATTGCAAGGTTGCCATATATTTCGAGCACATCTTCCATTGTCAGATCTCCAGCGATGAACTTCAGCTTCAAGTCTTCTTTGAGATCATCATACACTTTTCTTGACCATGGATGGATCTCAATATACCTGGAAAAATTCTGTGCCCACTTTAGAAGTTTTTCCCTATTTTCATTATCTTTCATATTCTGTGGTTTCGCTTTTTTTGTTGAAAAGTCATCTCTTTTATGTTGACTGGGTCGATGAATGGTGTAAATGTCACCCGCTTTTTCAGATATTTTTAAATTGTATTCTGCACGCTTTCCTGGGTTGCTAAGTATCCCATAAGCTTCATTGATCTGCCTCGCCATAATTTCAGCAAGGTTTTTATCCGTATTATTTACATCAGGATGCCACCGTTTAATCATTTTGTAGTACCCTTTCCTGATATCTTCATCAGACGCATTTATTGACACGTTGAGAAGTTTGTAATAATCAATCATTCTTTATTGTGATACGCATGTTGTCTATAATATATTTTTTACGGGTAAATTTCGTTATAGTTTAGATTTGGATTTTAAAAACGGTTGAAACTTCGTAGTGTTTGGATTTTGGAGATAGTATACTTCATCAGAATCAATATTTTATATGCATATTAAAATATTACCTCAGGAATCCTGCTTAATTTCAACATCTTCACTTTATGCGGTTTTAATATATTTCATATCTATTTGTTATATGATGTATATTCATATTTTTATAATTAGAAAAATTCTTAGGAAAAGGTAATTTCAAATTGTAATTTTTCTGCTATTCCCCATTCTTACGGTGGAGGAATCAGTAACATTATTATAATAATTCCTTATACCATATATACGCTTGAATGAGGTGAACACGATATTAGACCTGTCAGTTATACTGCCAACATACAATGAGGCTGAAAATCTCCCTATAATAGTACATCGGATAGAGGAGATGGACTTAAACTGCCAGATAGTTGTTGTAGATGACAATAGTCAGGATAAAACAGCTGAAATAGCTGATCGCCTTAACTCAAAATACGGAAACATTATAGTCATCAGAAGACCTGGAAAAAATGGAATTGCAACTGCAGTCAGAGATGGACTTCTCAATTCAGAAAGCAAGTATGTAATTGTAATGGACAGCGATTTGCAACACCCTCCGGAGGTAATCCCCAAAATACTAAACGAACTTGAAAAAGGGAGAGACCTTGTTGTTGCTTCAAGATATGTTCGCGGGGGATCGGCTGAATTTAATATCATCCGAAAGGCTATTTCAAAATTTGCAACAGTTCTTGCCCATATGAACATCCAAAAGACAGAGACGATAAAAGATCCACTTTCCGGATTCTTTGGATTTAGAAGAGATGTGGTAAAACCTGATCAAATTGTTTCTAACGGATACAAAATACTTCTTGAAATACTGGTGGCCACTAACACCACAAACATTGGTGAGGTTCCATACAGATTCATAAAGAGGAAGAGAGGGAAAAGCAAGCTTGGTCTAAGTGAATTCATCAAATACATAAAACTGGTGCTCAAACTTTCTGATTACCAGATGATT
>JAKAYJ010000053.1 GCA_021816385.1 Thermoplasmata archaeon | reverse complement strand
TTTTTCCCTTTTTCATTCACTTTTCATGATTTCCTATTGACCCAGAAACTTCATGGCAAATCTGAGTAAAAATGGTAACTTTCTCCTCATGGTTACCGGATCAGACGTTTCTCCCATATCATTTTTAATAGACTCGATGATCTTCCTGTAGCTGTCTACACGATCTATGAGATTCAATTTCTCCGCTTCTTTTGCAGCGTAAATTCCGCTGTTGCCAACCTCAACTATTTGTTCGTCTGTGAGGTGCCTCCTCTCTTTTACTATTTCCAGGAAGAAATCATATATCTCTGATAAAATTGCATTCTGTCTTAGTAGATCTTCTTCAGTAGATTTCTGAAACGGGTTCATTGATGCTTTCTCCTTCCCCATGCTGAGCACATTTACCTTCACACCTATTTTGCCAAGGAGTTCGCTCACGTCCGGTGACATTGATATCACTCCCACGGATCCAACCAATCCGGTGTGAATAGAGTATATCTTTCGTGTTGCGCATGCAATCATGTATGCTCCTGAGCCCGCGGTCCCCGTAACCATTGAAAAGACAGGCTTACTTTCATTAAAATGGCTAACAGCTTCGTAAATGAGTTCAGATGCACTTGCACTCCCACCCCCAGAGTTTATGTCGAGTATCACTCCTTTTATTTTTTTATTTCTAAGAGAAGCTTCTAGCTGTGGTTTTAATGTAGCAAAGGTATTTTCTCCGATGTTTCCATGTAAATTTATGGTTATGATCATCTTCCAATGATCGGTATTACACTATTAATATTCTCTTGATGCATAGCCTAAAAAAATATTTATCCAGAAAAATAAGAGATCTTTTTCATTTTATCTCAAAGAAAATCCTAAATTTTCTTAAATAATTGAGACAAGTAATTCTAAAAATTATAATACAAAGAAATTATTTCTAACCGTAGAACAGATTAATATAATAGGTGATTAAATGAAAATTCCTGATAGAGTTGTGATTCTTGGTGACAAGGAATCAGCCGTAATGGCTGCAAATAAGCTTGCAAATCGGACAAACAAGAAAGAAATCGAAATAATAGTAATTGGAAAACAGGTTAATGTTGAATTCAGCGATTCCAACATATTCGTTCCATCCTCTCTTGTTGATCACCACTTGCTGAAGAGAAGCATGAATTCAATGTTACATACTAATATTGAGTATATTCAGGATGACATCGTCTCACTGAACTTAAAGGATAAAAGCTTGAATACAAGAGGCGGAAAGGTTGTGAGATACGATTATCTTCTTATTACTAACCCGGTGGAAGGGGACCACACTACCATTACCGGTTTTTCAGAAGATGCGAGAACACTCGACACAATTCAGGATTCACTGAGACTGAAAGAAGATCTCCAGAACATAAAGAGTGGAGAGATCGTTATTTACCAGGACGGGACGCACTCCAGGAGTCCACTTATAGGGGCAAACCTGTGCATATTGCTCGCAAGTCATTTCAGAAGGAATGGAACAGATAAAAACATGAAGATAACCTATCTTAATTCATCCAAAACAATTATAGAAAGTAAGAGTTTTCATGCAAAGGTTGATCAGGTCCTTCAAGAGAATGGGATTAAAACGGTTTACGGATTCAAACTGGATCAGCTTAATGTGAAAAATAAGGAACTTCAAACGAGCGATGGCACTGCGGTGAAATATGATGTTCCAATTATATTTGCACCTTCCAGGATGAAGGAGTATCTTACTGGTGCAGGTTTTCCGAAGACCGATAGCTCACTTATAGAGCTAAACTTCAAAAATCTCAATGTGAAGAACTTTCCTGAGGTCTATGTATCATCAATGGAACCCTTGTACATATCAAACTACTGGAATATAAACCACGTCGAGCTGGATTATATTACAGCTAAAATTGCACACCATATCAGTGGCTATCCAGACCCTGAAGACTATAAGGGTGCAACATATATAGATTACCTGATAACCGAAGAAGAGAGGGCTACGAATATAGTAATTGACAACAATGGAGAATATAGTGAGGGAAAGCAGAGCAAGACAGATTACCTGCTGAAGTTATACTCCTACCATTCGTTCTTTGGTAGTTATTCACAGGGATTTTTGTGAGGTGTTAAACATGGAAAATGAAAAAAATGAAAAGGATCAGGTTGAAATTGCACTGTCAGAATTAATGGGTGATGACCAGACATTGCTTGGAGTTCTTAATCTTGTTAAGATGTTCAAAGATTCCGGCAATCTGGAGGTACTGGAGAAGTTGCTGACAGAGAATATGCCAGGTAATACAAAGGCGTATACATCTCTCATAGACAAGAGGGAACTTCATATGGGTGGTATTTCCCTTGTGAACAGTCTTCTAGCTCTTATGGCCTCAGTATCAGGTAAAACGTCACAATCCGTACTCAACGTACTGATGTATAACAGCGAAGATATATGGGACTCAATGATTGATGGTGCAAAACAGCCAGAAAATTTCTCTCTGCTTAGATTAATGGGCATGCTTAAGGATCCTGAGATTGCAGCAGGATTGAGTGCTGTGATGAATGCCCTCAAGACATTGGGGTCACTCCTGAAGAAGGTAGACACTGAATGACCCTGTCCGTATCTTTCCATTATGACAGAGATGTTGGATTCAGAAGTGATTCCAGTGATATGGAAACCGTATACCTCAGAGATCCCATAATAAATAACCAGAAGATTTATTCTCCAACTGAAACCATGCTTTTTGCAATGTCCGGGTGCTCCTCGTATGATGTGCTCCTGATAATTTCCAGAATGAGGAAGGAAATAAAGAACTACGGAATGGAAGTGGAAGCAGAGCGGGAGACAGAAGAACCTAAAGTTCTTAAGAGTGCTCACTTCATATATACAATAGATGCAGATATAACAGAAGAACAGGCTCTGAGAGCTATCAATTTGTCCCTTGAGAAATATTGCAGCGTTACCATACTTGCAAGGAGAGGAGGAGTTGACGTGACTTACTCACTTGTCCTGAATGGAAAGAAAGTATGCGAGAAACAGGAACCCAAATTAGACTAGATATTTTTAATTCCGTGTCCAGTAAGTATTAGAAGGGAATTTTTTCCCAAATTGAATTTCTTCATTGTGGCATACGTTATGGCTGAACTGTATTCACAGTCTATGCCAAGGTTTAGGAGAGATTGTTTTGCCCTGATAATTTCATCTTCTGCCAGTACCTCGCATCTACCATATGTTTTGATTACGGAATTCAAAAGGGAATACCTGAGTGGTACGATCCCAGTCAGGGCATCAGCAACTGATGGTTCAGGTTCCCTGTTGATATTATTCATTTTGTTGAACATCCCACTGGCTATTTCTGGTTGAATAGCCCATAAAGTTGGAATGGAATCTATAAGTCCATTCTGGAGCAGATGCGAAAATCCCTCAAAGATGCCCAGGTATAAGGTTCCTGTTGAGAATGGAATGAGTATATTTTCTGGAAGATGATCCATCTGTTCGAATATTTCGTATGCAATTACCCTGAACCCATCGTAAAATTCAGGCCAGTACTGATGACCAAGATATATGAGTCCACTGTTTTTTGCGCTATTTTCAACATCCTTTCTTGATCCATTTATTCTCTCGATCCTGGACCCATATCCCTGGATCTGCCTAATCTTATTAGGATTGGCTGAAACCGATGTGTAGACTGTTGCCTTAAGATTTAACATTTGAGAAAACATTGCAAAAGATGCCCCGGCATTGCCTGACGAATCCTCACTAACTTCATCCCCCTTCTTGAGGAATTTTTTCTCGCTTAAGAATGAAAATAGAGTATTCATTCCTCTATCCTTGTACGAAAGTGTGGGGTTGTAAAATTCAAGCTTAGCCATAAATTCTGGGGTCTCAATTACTGGTGTCTTCGAACTTAGGGGAATGAGAGGGTGCTCAAAATAATCAAAGTTACCATCCATATTTTTTTCGTATGGTCCAGATACCTTTATAATGAACGGCGAGCCGCAGGAATTACATACAAGTTCATAATTTTCCCTTGATGCACCACACTTACTACAAAAAACCTTTGTTAAAACCATAGGGGTACATGATAAGTAATTTTAAAAATTTATATAAAAATTAGAGGGAAGAGTAGTAATCTTCGTTGTATGGTTCTGGTTTCAGTCCCTTCCTTGTTCTGATCTTTGCAACAACTTCCTTCTGTATTTCTGGAGGTACCTTCTGATAACCTGAGTTCTCTGAGCTCCAGAGAACTTTACCACCAGTGGCACTCCTGATAGCAGATGCAAAACCAAACATTCCGGAAACTGGAACTCTGGCAACGATTACTATATCATCGCCTTCAATGTTCATTTCATCAACGACTCCTCTTCTCTGCTGGATTTCGTTTGTGACTGATCCCATTATGTCCTGTGGTACATTTATGTAAACTTTCTGGATGGGCTCCATCAATACCCTTCTGGCCTGGCATATTGCTCCGTAAAGTGAGTTCCTACCTGCTGGGATTACCTGTGCAGGGCCTCTATGGATACTGTCCTCGTGGAGCTTTGCATCAACCAGAGATGCTTTTATGTGCGTCATTCCTTCGTTTGCCAGAGGTCCTCTTTCTACAACCTCCTTGAATGATTCCAGCAGGAGCTCCATAGTTTCGTCAAGATACTGGATTCCTTTTGTCACATCAAACATTACATTTTCTCCCATAACTGCGGTTATTCCCCTTGCAGTATCTCTGTCAATTCCGGCATTCTGCAACTGTTCTATCGTGGTTCTCTTATCCTTGAACTTTGACCCCTGTGGCAAAACTCCATCCTTAATTAACTGAACTACACTCTCTTCTAATGGTTCCACCTTGAAGTAGAACTTATTGTGTTTATTTGGAGATTTACCTTCAAAAGGACCGCCAGTTCTTTCTACTGTTTCCCTGTATACAACTATTGGATCGGATGTTGTAACCTCGATCTTATAATCGTTCTTGATTCTGTAAAGCGTAACTTCAAGATGCAATTCACCCATTCCAGAAATAAGATGTTCACCTGTTTCCTGGTTTATATTGATCTGTATGGAAGGATCAGCTTTTGAAACTGTTTTAAGTACATCAATTAATTTTGGCAGATCTGAGGTATGTTTTGCTTCAATTGCAAGTGTAACCACTGGATCGGTATAATGCGTCATCGGTTCAAAGGGTTCCATATCTACAACAGCTGAAACAGTTGAGCCTGCTATGGCGCTCTTAAGACCTATGACCGCTGCAATGTTCCCTGCTGGGATTGTGTCTACCTGGATCCTGTCTGGACCAACCATCATTGCAATTGTCTGAATCTTGAATTTCCCTGAGGCACTGCTTATGTATAATTCCTGCCCCTTGGTTAGACTACCGCTGAAAACTCTTCCGACTGCGATTTCACCTGCATGCGGATCTACGATAATTTTTGTAATCATCATTGCTAGTGGACCTTTGGTATCACATACCATCATTGATTTACCAACCTGCGACTCAAGGTCTCCATGCCAAACGTTGGGTATCCTGTAATGTTGGGCCTGCTTAGGATCTGGCAAATGATGAACCACCATGTTTAAAATGATCTTATGCAACGGAGCTTTTTTAGCAAGTTCTTTCTGCTTGCCTTCCCTCACCATATTTACAATGTCATTGAAGTTAACGTTGAAAACTTTCATTGCGGGCACAGAAATTGCCCAGTTATTATATGCTGATCCGAATGATACTTTACCATCCTGAACGCTGAGTTCCCAGTCCTTCTTGAAGTTCTCAGGTGCGTATTTCGAAATTAATTTATTAACATCATTAATTATTTTTATGAACTTCTTCTGCATTTCTTCTGAATTTAACTTTAATTCGTTGATCAATCTATCAACTTTGTTTATGAACATCGTTGGTTTAACATATTCTCTTAATGCCTGTCTTATTACAGTTTCAGTCTGTGGCATCACGCCCTCCACAGAATCAACAACGATAATACAGCCATCTACAGCCCTCATTGCTCTTGTAACGTCCCCACCAAAATCAACATGTCCTGGGGTATCGATCAGGTTGATCAAATAATCCTTACCATCTACCTGATGAACCATTGAAGCATTTGCTGCATTTATTGTAATTCCTCTTGCCTGTTCCTGCTCATCATAATCCAGCATCAACTGCTTTCCAGCAAGATCCTCACTCATCATTCCTGCTCCAGCAATCAGATTATCACTGAGTGTTGTTTTACCATGATCTATATGTGCAGCTATATCTATATTTCTTATACTTTCTGCCTTATTAACTAATGTTGCAGCCTTTGCAATATTATCTTCTTTTCGACCCATAAAAACACCTTTAAAATATTTAAAAAAAATTAATTTTTCATTTGAATTTCTATTTGGACTCCATCTGGTATTGAGATTTTCATTACCTGCTTAAGTGTCCTTTCGTCTCCGTCAATATCGATCAGTCTCTTGTGAACCCTCATTTCCCATCTGTCCCAGGTTGGTGAACCTTCTCCATCCGGGCTCTTCCTGACAGGAACTGTTAACCTCTTTGTTGGTAATGGAACAGGACCGTGAATATCGACTCCTGTCCTCTGGGCTATACCTTTGATCTCTCTGCAGACTTCATCTACGATCCTGTGATCAGTTCCACTCAGTGAAATCCTAGCTCTATATGATACCATATTATTCACTTTACTTAGTTTCTACTTCCTGGCAGAGACCGGCGGCAACAGTTTGCCCCATATCCCTAATTGCAAATCTACCAAGTTGAGGGAACTCCGCAACCTTTTCAATCACGAGTGGTTTGTCTGGCACTACCTTAACAACTGCTATATCTCCTGTCTTTATGAACTGCGGGTTGTTTTCCTTTGTTGTACCATCCTTAGGATTAATTGTCTTTATAAGCTCTTCAAACCTGCAAGCAACCTGAGTTGTATGCACGTGGAAGACTGGCTTGTAACCAACTGCAATAACACTTGGATGGTTTAGAACTACTATCTGTGCTGTGAATGATTTAGCTACGGTTGGTGGTGCATTAAGTGGTCCACAAACATCTCCTCTCTTTACATCGTTTTTAGCTATTCCTCTTACGTTGAACCCGACATTGTCTCCTGGTTCTGCCTGAGGTAGTGACTCATGATGCATTTCCACGGATTTTACTTCACCCTGCTTGTTGGCTGGCATGAATATAACCTTGTCTCCTGGTTTTATAATTCCAGTTTCAACTCTTCCTACAGGAACAGTTCCTATTCCAGTTATAGAATAAACATCCTGTACTGGAAGTCTCAGAGGCTTGTTTGTTGGCTTCTCTGGAACCTTTAATGATTCGAGTGCCTCCAATAGTGTGGGTCCACTGTACCATTTCATGTTTTCTGATTTTTTCGTTATGTTGTCTCCCTTATAACCGCTGATTGGGATTATTGGGAAATTCCTGTAACCAACAGATGCCATGAACTTCTCTATCTCGCCCTTAACTTCTGTAAATCTCTTTTCACTGTAAGGTGGCTGTACA
>JAKAYJ010000052.1 GCA_021816385.1 Thermoplasmata archaeon | reverse complement strand
AGGATCAGTAAAAATAGGGCAGGGCATGTCCGAATCCACGCCTGTGGAAAGTGCTACAGCAGCGGAACTCTCAAAAGGAGGTCTACGAGTTGCCACTCTATGAATCAGGAACCTCCGGCCCTTCAGGGCGGAGAGGATGTCAGATCACACCGAAAAATAGCCTTTAAATGGGTCTGTGGGGTAGTTTGGTATCCTACCAGCTTCGGGAGTTGGCGACCCCGGTCCAAATCCGGGCAGACCCATTCTATATACGGTTTAGTTTTTTACAATAATACGTAAAATACTAAATATGCAATCATATAAATGGTATATGTATCTTAACTATTTCCCGCTTCTCTTTATATATTCACCGTTACCTATTTAGAATATAATAAAGACCAAATAAAAATAATGGCATGATTCATTCTCGATTATTTTCACCATTACTATTGCTTGAGAGACTTCTGCTGGAAATGCTCGAGGAAATGAGATCCGCTTACGTCAAAGCTTCAAAGTTTTTCGAGACTGAGGTAAGTGGGATCAGGGGAAATACTGCCAGAAAAAGATAGCTGAAAGTGTGATTGTCCTGCTAGCAGCTGCCTTTGGCATCAAACCGTCCAAGAACCAGAGGGATGAATTTGAATCAGTTGACCAGGCTGAATACCAGAAGCGGCTGAGCGAGAACTTCAAAATACCCTGAACAATGGTAACAGTCATAAGACAATTCCTGAGAATGAATTAGAATCTAATCTTAACAAAGGTTGGGAGTTTGTTTAGATCAACCCAAAAGGCGATAAGGCAGTTATCCGGTTGCAACATTGAAAAACTGGCATTTAACTTCTACTTCATAAGAATGCTATGTCTGACTTCTAAATTGAATGCAAATAATAATAAACACCTTCAGACCAGTGGTCAAACCACAATGTCTGGGTGTAATTCCATTATGTGACTTCTTACTATCTGAATTTAGTCCATCTTCAAATACATCTAATGGATGGTCAAAAGAATTTCCTTTCTTGCTGGGAGGTGCGAAATAACTTTTCTTGTTGATTCTTTTTGGACAAAATTCATCATATTCTTAATATCTTCTGGAATATTCAATTCAGTTATAACCTTTACAGAGCGTTTCTTCCTCAAGAGGTATTGGTGAGCAAATGACCGGCTTATGGAGGAAACTCCAGCGAAATCGATAAACACTTTCATACCCTTTTTCATTTCAATATTATCAAACATTTCATTGCAGCTATTTCTAGATGCTAAATCAGGCCCTATGACTTCAAGAACTCTCACTCTCACATTCTCACTCCCACAAATACGTATTACATAAACACCTATATAAATTTTGTAGCGGATTTTCAAATGCATTTCTACTTTAAAGGTAATCATATAAATTAGGAGATAGATCGTTTCTTACTGAAAAAGCTATAAAGCAACCTTTTAACGTACTTAAGTCACGAAGATTTTTGGGATATGAATATAGTGTTTTGGAAACGTTGTTATTCTTAGGTAAAAAGCACCAACTTATTATTCCATCTCGTGATATAATTATCCCTTCACCTTTCAGTCCCTCTGTCAGTACCCTAAAAACCGACGGAAGACCATGTCCTCTACCTTCATCTTCAGGTTTTGTGGAGACCCCATTTAGTGCTTTATCCAAACTGTCGCTGTCAGTAGTAAAGCCTATTCCATGTTCCTCAAAGTTTCTGGGAATGGAAATTCCATCGTCCATTATGGCGAATTCTAATTCGGATAATTGTGGGTAATTTTGCAAAATAATGAAAGAATTCCTATAGCGTGAATGTTCGGTTACGTTTGTTAGTAACTCATTGATGCAGTATTTCAAAATAAGTGTGGAATGCTGGTTTAATCTACTACCGATTAATTCTGTAATCTTTGTCGCCATTGAGTTTACGTTGCTGTCATTAACGCGAGAAAAGGGAATGTGACTTCTTCTCCATTGAAAGTTAACCGAATTAGATTCTGTTGTTATGTAATCTAAGTATCCCCTTACCTTTTCATTTCTAGGTGGGATGTATCTGTTGTTGCTTTTCGCATCTATAATGTAGTTTCTTAACAACAATACCTTTGCTGGTCTCAACCAAGTTTCATTTCCCATGTCTAGCTCTCCTATATTACGATAAGATTCCATATATTTTAGAGCCTCTATATGGGTTTCAACGAGATACGGATAATTATCTTGTCCGACCACGTGGCTCTATTCTGATTCGGTATAATAAACCTGATTTTTTTGCGAGATTTTAAAGAATTATTAGGTTCTTAACTGTTTTACCAACATAAACTGTGTTGAGTAATTAACCATATGCCCTTGCATCGCTTCTCAGATAATTGTAATACAGCGCTTTCAACCCTATTTCCTGTATGACATATTCAAGTTTTCTGGCCTTGATTACCTCACCCATGGTTTTCTTCAGACCTGAGAAGTATATCTCAACATTCCATCTCTTTCCATAATCAACAGATTCCTTCCATTCCTTTTCTGATGTCTTTCGGATCTGCCTGACTATCTTCGCTCTTGAAGGTGATCCCATGCTCTTTGAGTATGCATCCTTCTTGGCGGTATTATTTTATTCTCCCCGAATGTGTTGTATATGGCCTTAGAATCATAACCCTTGTCTGCGAATATCCTTTTGATCCTTTCTTTTACAGATTTCAGTATTTCTTTTCCTACCTTTGCATCATGCACATGTTCATCAGTGATGGAAAAGGACATCGCTGAAACGTCATTTATGGATATGACAGCATGAAGCTTTGATCATACCTTCCTTGCTTTTTTCCATTTTGTACCAAGATAATCACCCCTGATGGTGATCTTGAAGCCTGTGGAATCAATGGCGCAGTCCACAGGCTTTCCCTGAGAATCGGGAATTGCAGGTGTGATCTTTCTTATTCTTCGGAATATGCTTGTGTAGCAGACAGTTGTTATTCCGGTGATCCTTGCAAATATTCTGGCGATTCCCTCCAGTGACCTGAAAGGAACATTGTACAACGCACGTAATTTTACCAGGAATGTTATGAATGCATTTGGCGTCTTGTAGGGATGTCGTCTCTTCCCCCTGTTGTTATCTGAAAGGAGCATTTTCCAGTCTATGAGGAATGACGGATCAAATAGGTCCTCAATCCTGTCCACCAGGGAGCTGTTGTACCTGTCATACCTTCTGTTCGAACCGATCCAATATCTTCTTTTACTCCTATTAGCTGTAGCTGTGATTGGCTTTGGTGTCATACAAACCAATCAATCCCCTGTATTTCATTATACAGGGGAATTATGCAACACTCTTACTAATATCGGAGAATTTATATTGATATGTTCAGTGACTATTAACACATGATTAAGAAGAGCAATAAGATGATCATGTTTGCCGTCATTGCTGTTATCATAGTTGCCGCTCCCATATCATTCTACGAGCTTGTTATAGGTTACTCCAATCCACCTGTTACTGTTGTCCAGAATGGATATGATACTAACAATTCCATCAAACTCACAGGATGCGCTTATAATAAAGAATTTTAAATTGGGACAATACTACCGTCTCTACTCTATTTCATCAGAGTAATACCGACAATTCATTTCTCAATATGTCACTTATCAACTGTGTTGTATCTTTTCCTAACCAATTCAACCTTGTGACCATCTTGGTAATCAATGGGACTCTCAAACCTGGTCTTCATACTTCGGCTTCTGTCCTGACTGTGAACCACTCCCTTCTGCATGCGCCGGACATATGTATCCAGAATCCACTAAGTGTGGCAATGGGATGCCCCCCCAATCCAGTCAACATGAGTGTATCCAGTAGTAACTACTACAGCCACACAGATCCGAACCTTAACCCGTTCGCATACAGTTATTACATAGCAAACTACACATCCTCCTGCAAAATCACCTTCCTTAATGTACCAAGTTTTAGCAAAGGAACCTTCCATTTCTCAATGAGAGTCGGATATACGGAAAACATCTGGAACCTTACAAAGGGAAAATGGATATACACACAAATATCATTCTCGCTTCTTGGTTTCTCACAGAAAATATCAACCATAATAGGCTTCTATCTGGTAGGTGATACTGATTAGGAAATATGTATCTGCAATACATAAAGGAAGAAGCTGATCGTCGTGGATTCTTGTTCGACGAATCTAAAATAGTCATAAGTTCTGTGGACAAAGGTGTAAAAATTGCTGTTTCACAGGGGCAGCTTGATTATGAGCTTCAACTCCTAAAGAAGAAAATAACACTTAGATCTAAAAACAAATTGGAAGTGGTCTTCAATAATGAAAGTGGCCAGCCAAACAGCTTATTTATATCCTATAAAGGCCCAATAGAACCATGGGAAAAAATAAAGGAGTTAAAGAAAATGTAATTTTACATAGGTTTCATTTTGCCAGCGTATTGCGGTCCATTGAAGACATACAACTCTGTGATAGATGAAATAAGATTGATCAAATTGAGGAGGACAATCTTAAAATAGTGACACATCAGCTAATTATATTTCCGATATCGTGATTGTGAATCATGCCTAACGATGGTAAAATTGAAAATTACGGATCTGGAATAGCAATTGATCTAAAGGGAAAGGTCGCTCTGGTCACAGGGTCAAGTTCCGGGCTTGGGATGGAGATAGCGAAATACCTGGCAAAGGCTGGAGCAAAGGTTGCGATCCATTATCATTCCGAAAAACAGCCTGCTGATGCCCTTGCTGATGAGATAAATAAAAATGGTGGAAAGGCAGCGGTTTTTGGAGGAGACGTTTCCAAACTTAATGAAGTGGTCTCAATTTTCAACAGCATTGACAGTCAACTTGGACCAGTCGACATTCTTGTAAACAATGCTGGAATCGATGGAAAAAGAGAATTATGCGGGGAAGACAACCCGGCAGATTGGGAGCGCGTAATATCGATCAATCTTCTCGGGCCATACTACTGTTCAAGAGAGGCAGTCAATAGGATGAAGAAGAAGGGTAGTGGAGTTATTGTTAATATCACATCTGTTCATGAATTCCTGCCATGGTCTGGATATACGGCCTATTGCAGTGCAAAAGCCGGTCTGTCGATGTTCACTAAAACACTTGCACAGGAGGTATCTGATTTTGGCATCAGGGTTGTAGCACTTGCTCCCGGAGCTATAAAGACCCCCATAAACAAGGATGTATGGGGCAACTCGGAAACATACAAAGATCTTCTGGCCAAGATAGCAATGCCAAGGATGGGGGAGACCTCAGACGTGGCCAAAGCGGTTGCATTTCTTGTGAGTGATATGTCCTCTTATGTTACAGGAACCACACTGGTAGTGGATGGAGGTATGCTATTATATCCTGCATTCAAACACGGTGGATAATCTTAATAGTTTTCTGAAAGCAATACATTTTCCATGAGACATTCGTCAGTGGATCATGCCCAGTGATAATATATTCACCGGATAGAACCTGTTAATAGATCATGCCTCTATCTTCTCAGTTTCCAGTCTTCTTTCCAGATCCTTCTTGCAGTTCTGGCAACATGCGTAATAAATCCTTCCTTTAGAGCTGATCGTTAAAGGTGCCCCCTGGATCACGTCGTCACAATAATCACAGTGTATATGTGATATCCTTCTGGCAGTTGTATTGACGGTCCTGCTTAATGCCACCTTCAGATCCAGTATGTCTATATCCTTGACCTTAAGCAGGTTTTCATAGTACATCACAACAATGAACGTATTATCCACAAGATCGAAACTCTCCACCACGAGCGATTGAGGTATCTTGTCCATATTGCTGGTATGAATCATAACAAGATCTCTCTCATCCTCATCTATGCTTATTGTAAACTTCCTTATCTTGCCGCTCTGGATAAGAGAATCCAGTACCTTCCTTGCAGTGATTCTGCTAATCTTAAGTTCATGCGCAAGATCTATGATGCTTTTCCTTGAGTCATTTTTGAGAATTGTCAGCATTCTCTGTTCTGTTTCAGCCTGGTTTGTGTTCATAATGTATAAATTAGATACAATAATATATACATTGTGAATAATAAAGACTTATTAGCTAACCGGTGATTTATTGGTTATGCAAATCGATAAAATATGCGGAATGAAGGTCAAAGAAGACACACCATACAAGAGCCAGTTTCAGGGAAAAACGTTTTATTTTTGCAGCTCTGGCTGCAAGGAAACTTTTGATAAAAACCCATTGAAACATTCAAGATAAGGCAGAATTTATGCCAACCGATCCAGTCTGCGGTATGTTTGTACCGGAGACATCAGACCTTTTCATCACCAAGGATGGCGAAAAATACTATTTCTGTTCGAAGGGCTGCATGGAAAAATTCACAAGTCCGTCACTTGGTGTGAAAACACTGAAAACAAAACTTGCGATCGCCTGGTCTCTTTCCATCCCGATCATGCTGATACAATACTTCTTTCCATCTCTGCCGTTTAAAGACTATGTGGAACTAATCCTTGCTATACCAGTAATATTCTATTCTGGCTCCGGTTTCTTTGAGGGAGCATACCATACAATCAGGTCCAGAATGGGAAATATGGATCTGCTTATCGCACTTGGGACGGGCACGGCATTTGTTTTCTCTCTGTTCATAACACTTTTCCCAAAAGCGATACCTGGATCCAGTGTTTATTTCGACGCGTCTGTGTTCATTATTACTCTTATCCTCACGGGAACCTATATTGAAACGCTCACAAAGGAGAAGGCGAATTCAGCCGCTTCAAAGTTGAAGGAAATTATCCCGGAATATGTCCACTATGTTTCGTCCGATGGTGCCGTTTCAGAAAGAAGAATTGACGAGATCCATACTGGTGATATGCTGCTCTGTAAACCAGGTGATGTTATACCGGCCGATGGAAATGTATCAAAAGGTTCTAGTGAGGTAGATCAATCGATCATAACGGGTGAACAAAATCCAGTTCTGAAAGTAGCGGGAAATTCGGTCACTGCTGGTACTCTTAACCTGAATGGTTCCCTTTATGTCATAGTGGAAAAAATTGGAAAGGACAGCACAATCAATCATGTTTACAGGCTTATACAGAATGCTACCATGGGCAGGGT
The DNA here is from genome assembly GCA_021816385.1 of Thermoplasmata archaeon. The sequence continues at coordinate 425 of JAKAYJ010000052.1, read as the reverse complement.
CAAGATACAGAGGGTAGCAGACACTTTTTCGGCCCTTTTCATTCCAGTTGTTATAACTGCTGCAATATCTGCAGGGGCATTCTGGTACTTTTTTCTGACACTGACAGGACATATTCTTGGGCTTCAGTATGCTGTTCTTGCCTTTGTATCTGTTGTTGTCATAGCATGCCCATGTGCAATAGGCCTTGCTGCACCAATTACACTTCTTATATCCTCAAGTGCATCATCACAGAACGGTATATTATTAAAGAACCCCGGTTCTCTTGAGCGTTTATCAAAGACAACTATTGTTCTTTTCGACAAAACGGGAACCCTTACCATTGCCGATCCTCAGATAGTCGAAGTAAAAACTGAACCCGGGTTTGTTCTGGAAGAAATGATATCCAAGGTAGCCGCAGTTGAGAAGATGTCAAACCATCCGATCG
>JAKAYJ010000051.1 GCA_021816385.1 Thermoplasmata archaeon | reverse complement strand
TCTACCTTGCAGCTATGTTACAATTTCATAGTATTATGTGCATATAATGTGGGACATACGATTCATCTCATTGTTTGGAACTAAGAGAGACAAATAGTCTTGCTATGTGTGTTTCCGTTATTCAGCATTGTTATAATATTGTTTAAGATAAAAACCCTAAACAGAGTATATAAAGTAACTGTTATAAAATTTTAGTTCAATATGAACTCATAATAATCCCTGAATGTCTTGCCCATATTTTCAATTAGATCATAGGTGTTGAACCAGTAGGAGTTTTCCTTTTCTGTCATTTCCCCATTCTTCTTGTTTATGAAAGAAGCAAGTACAGCAGCTCTGAATGGCTCCATGTTTCTTGCCATTAGACCAGCGCACAATCCCGCAAGAATGTCACCTGTTCCTCCCATGGCCATTCTTGGACTTCCCCCTTCACTTAGAATTGTCTTCTTGCCGTTTGTTATGATATCCGTTGGTCCCTTCAGCAGTACTGTACATCCATACTTATTGCTGAATTTTTCTGCGTTTTCCCTATTTGCATCAGTTCCTGTGAGAGCTTTAAATTCCTGACTGTGGGGTGTGAATAACATGTTCTGGTTTATCAGTTCCCTGTGCTCGCCCATTATATGAATTGCATCAGCATCAAAAAGGACTTTCTTTCCACTCCTGCATACTGAAAGAACAGCCTTCACAGAATCTTCAGTAATACCCATTCCAGGACCTGCTAACACCGCAGTGCATTTCTCCATCTCCTTTTTCATGTTCTGTGAATTATAGATTACCACTATCTGATCTTCAAGCTTGATAGAAAATATAACTGATGATGGTTTCGGAACAAGCATTGTTATGAGATCAGGGAGTGCATTCTCGGCTGCCCTGGCTGTCATGCAACCTGCACCGCTGAACTTCCACCCTGCCATGATCAGGAGCTTACCGTTCTGCCCCTTATGCCCATTTTTTTCAATATCAGGGAAATATACCATGTCACCGGGACCTGCATAATTGATTTCTCTTTCGCTTATACCAATATTTCTTACGTTGATTGAACCTGAATTTTTCTGATTCATTCCTTCCTTTATATCTGTAAACGTAACTGTTGCATCAGGAATAATGCTATGGGATGTGCCCAAACCGGACGGAATATCTATGGAAACAACGTCTGCTTTACTTAAGTTAATTTCCTCTATTATGGTACTATAAGGATCATTGACCGGGTCCCTGATTCCGGTCCCAAAAATAGCATCTACAATAATATCAGCCTCAGAGATCATCTCCTTTATTTCTTCCATTTTAGGATTTTTTATTATCCTTTCTTCACCGAATTCCTTCATTGCCCTCCTGGAAAGGGAACTTACAGAACCGTCACTCCTCGTTATCACTATTAATTTTAAATTACTGCCAGTATCTAGGTTACGGGCTGTGATTATACCATCTCCGCCGTTGTTCCCACTCCCACTGATAACAAGTATATTCCGGCGTTCTCCATATTTTTCGCTGATATACTCACTCACTGCCCTTCCTGCATTTTCCATAAGAGGGAATAGATCACCGTGATTCCATTTATAATTGAAATCTATTCTTTTTCCTTCAATATTTTCCATCATGACATAATGTAGCCCTTTCTTTTAGAAAAAACTTTATGTTTATTCACATGGGATCAACATGGAAGATAAAATCCAAACCAGTCTGGAGAGACTGAGAAAGGAACAGGTTGAGTTTTTGTATATGCAGTTCACCGATATTCTCGGAAGAGTGAAAACACTTACTCTGCCGAAGAACAGGTTTGAAGATGCCCTGAATGAGGGGGTTGTCTTTGATGGCAGTTCGGTGGCCGGCTATGCTCAGATAGAGGAGTCTGATATGAGGGCTGTTCCTGATCTGGATACATATGCTGTATATCCCTATAGCAGTCAGGGAAACGCGGCAAGATATCTGTGCAACATTTACAATCCAGATGGTACCAGATTCCCTGGTGATCCAAGATATGTGCTGGAAAGAAACCTGAAGAGAGTCTGGGACAGGGGAATGGAATTTTATGTTGGTCCTGAATTTGAATTTTTTATTTTCAAGAAGAATGAGCACGGAGAACCTATTCCAGAACCGAGCGATCACAGTGGCTATTTTGATCACACGCCAAATGACAGGGCAGCCCAGGTGAGGCTGGAGATCCTGACACAGCTCAGAATTCTTGGGTATGAACCTGAAGCGGCACATCATGAGGTTTCCTTTGGCCAGCACGAAATAGATCTTAGATATTCAAACGCAATGCTCATGGCTGACAGGATAACAGTTCTAAAAAGCGTGATAAAAAATGCTGCAGAAAACCAGAATCTATTTGCATCCTTCATGCCGAAGCCCCTGAATGGTCTGAATGGTTCTGGAATGCACATACACCAGAGCCTCATGGGAAAGGATCAGAAAAAGAACTTCTTCTATGACGAAAAAGACAAGTATGGATTGAGCAAACTTGCCAAGAACTATACTGCCGGAATACTGAAAAACATTAACCAGGGATCTGCAATACTGGCCTCCACTGTAAATTCATACAAGAGACTTATACCTGGATATGAAGCCCCAGTTTACATATCATGGGCAAACAAGAACAGATCGGCCCTTATAAGGGTGCCAGCAGGAGTCAATATGAGGAAGAGGATAGAACTAAGATGCCCGGATCCAGCTGGAAATCCATATCTGCAGTTTGCAACCGTGCTGGGGATGGGAATGGACGGAGTAGAGAATGAATATGAACTTCCAGACCCCACCGAGAAGGATATCTTCCATATGGATGCAGAAATGAGGAAGAAGGAGGGAATCGATTCAATGCCTGAAAGCCTTGGTGAAGCCATTCATCACCTTAGAGGGAGCAAGCTGATGGAACAGATTCTTGGAAAACATGTCTATCATAACTATCTTACGGTGAAGCAGAAGGAATGGGACGCGTTCAGGTCATATGTGACTGAGTGGGAATTGAACAGATATCTCGGAACCTTATGATTCAGCACCCCAAACTAAAATTTTTACCGGTAAGAGTGTGATAACACTCCAATTTTATAAATGATCTAAAAACTTTCCACTACTTCTGATCAGGTATCAGAAATCATGTATGGTTCTTAAGAAAAAGTTATTAATGGTTTTTATATGCACATTGACTGAGTGATAGTTAATGGTAAATGTTAAAGAAGTTCCTGCTGACCTTTTGATTGAAAAGCTTACTGAGGAATTCAGCAAGAATGAGAAGATTAAGGTTCCAGAATGGGCAGAATTCCTAAAATCAGGTGTTCACAGAGAGAAGAGCTGGGTACAGGAAGACTGGTATTACAGGAGACTGGCATCAACACTGAGAAAAGTGTATGTTAGAGGAAATATAGGTATACAGAGACTTAGCGAAGAATATGGTGGAAAAAAGGATGGTGGATCCAAGCCTTATCACCCTGCATCTGGCAGTAGAAGCATAGTGAGGCACATTCTCAACGAACTTCAAACCCTTGGCTTACTGGTCAAGAAAGAAACGGGAAGATCGGTATCCCCAGGTGGAGAGGCAATGCTTCAGAAAGCATCAAAGCAGGTAATGGAATCACTTTCTGAAAAACAGGTAGAATTAAAGAAATATCTTTAGGGGCGCGTTAGCATGGATTCGGACAGGGAGCTTGAAGAATTAAGAAGAAAAAGAATGGAAGAGATGCAGAGGGCTCAGGGTCAGGAACAGGCAGAAGAAGAACAGAAAAACGCTCAGGAAGCAGAGAAAGCGAGAAAACAGCAAATATTGAGGCAGATTCTTGATATTGCGGCCAGAGAAAGGCTTGCGAATGTCAGGCTCGTAAGACCAGATGTTGCTGAAAATGTAGAAAATCAGCTTATTCAGTTGTATGGCATGGGAAGAATCAACAGAGTAATTTCCGATGAGGAGATAAAGCAGATACTTGGACGGATGACGGAAACAAAAAGAGAAACGCATATAGAGAGGAGATGAAGATGAGCAGGAATAAAGAAACAGGCAGAAAAATAAGATTAATGAGAAAGGTCAACCAGAATAGAAGAGTTCCTGGTTGGGTGATAATGAGAACTGATAGAAAGGTAACCCAGAATCCATACAGGAGACACTGGAGAAGGAATAACCTGAAACTTTGAGGGAATGAAATGGCAGAAGATAGTGTTAATGATGAAATGCTTATGAATATCCCATTGAGAAAAGCCTTTGCCAGCTCCAAGAGAAGAAGGGCTGATACAGCTATAAAGCTAATAAGGGAAAATGTTGCAAAATTTACTAAATCAGATATTGAAAACGTCTGGATTGACAGCAAAATCAATGAAGAGATCTGGAAGAGAGGAAGATTCAAGATTCCAACAAGTATCCAGGTAAAGGTTCTAAAACTACAGAATGAAGAAATCGAAGTTTTGATGCCATAAATGATTAAGAAACTTTCTCTCTTTGAGAACAATTATATTGGGCTATATCTCCGAACATGGGATGATATTGCTTTGGTACCATCATCACTCGAAGAGAATGAAATAGAGGCCATAAGAGAATGTCTCCAGGTTGATATCAAAAAGAGTCGCATGGATGATTCTGGGATGTATGGTATATTTTCAGTTATGAATTCCAATGGTATAATCGTAAGTGGAATGTATAAAAATAAGGACCTGGATTTTGACACTGGACAGAGGAATGTGCTTTTCCTGAAAGACATGATAAACGCTGTGGGAAATGACATAGTGGCTAATGATCATGGAGCAATGGTTCATGAAGACTTTTCCAAAAAAAGCGTTATGGCAATTGAAGATGCTCTAGGTGTAGAAACTATTCAGGGAACTATTGGCGGTTTTCCAACTGTTGGTTCCAGTTCTGTTCTCACAAGCAAGGGGATGATAGTTAACCCGGAAACAACGGATGATGAGATTGAAATTCTGAAAGATTTCTTCAAGGTATCTGTAAGGCTTGGAACCGCAAACTTTGGAAGTCCAATGGTTGGTTCAAGCATTGTGGCAAATAAAAATGGGATAATTGTTGGTAACGATACAACCTCCATAGAACTTACGGCAATAGATGATACACTTTCCTGATGCTTTATTTTTCGAATATTTCCTTTAACTTTACAAGAGATATCAGTTCAACACCATTATCTTTCAGGAGTTCATATCCTCCTTCCTCCCTATCTACCACCGTGATTGCCCTCTTTACAATGCATCCATTTTCTCTCAGGAGGTTAACTGCCTTAAGCACAGAATTTCCTGTTGTTACAACATCCTCAATTATATTTATCTCTGATCCTTTTTCAGGGTTTCCTATGATCAATTTCTTCATGCCATGCTTTGATTCCTTCCTTATGATGAGATAGGGTATGTTCATCTGATATGATACGCCTATAACTATGGGCACTGCACCAAGCTCCACGCCTGCAACTATCTTTGCGTTAAGCTTCTTTATTATCTCATGTACAATTTCCTTCATGATGTGGGGTTTCGTGCATGCATCCTTTATATCAACGTAATATTCAGAATGCTTACCTGATGTAAGGGTGAAGTTACCTTTCTTTACTGCATTTTCTTCCATAAGAAGTTCCTTAAGCATAAATGGATAAAATTTAGGTATATTTAGAATTAACTGAATTACGTGATGCAATTTACCCATAGTTTGAAAAGAATCTTATGTTACGTTATTCTCCAGTGAAAGACTATCCTTACCTTCAATAACGCATCTCACATTGTCTCCTCTCTGTATTTCCACTGCACCAGGAGTTCCTGTGGATATTATGTCTCCAGGTTCTAATGTGAATATCCGTGAATGGAAAGAAATAAGTTTTTGAGGTGAAAAGAGCATATTTTTCACCAGGTTTGAATGCTCAGTCTTTCCATTTCTGATCGTGCTTATTTTCAGTGACTGAAGATCGGGAAAATCTTCCAGCGTTGCAATCTCAGGGCCTATGCTGAAAAATGTGTCAAAGCTTTTGGACATTGTTAGGAAACGTGGATTTTGCTCCAGTACATCAAGAGCAGTCATATCTATGATGGGTGCTATGCCAAAAACATGGGCCATTGCATCCTCTTCCCTGATATTTTTTCCCTTCCTTCCGATTATTATACCCAGTTCTGCCTCTGCAGTAACTCTACCCCATCCTTCTGGAACTACAATATTTTTCCCCTGTGTTATCATTGATGTTCTTGGTTTCATGAAACTGGCGGGCATGGCCGGTTGTTTCACTTTTAAATCTTCCGCATGTTCAATGTAGTTCAGTCCTATTGACCATATCTTTCCAGGATTTGAAATAGGTATGGCATATTCTATCTCATTTTTTCCTAACTCCATGAAATTAAAAGATTTTCTTCCACGATAATCAAGGCGCTTCAAATAATCCACAATCGCATTATTTCTTATGAGATCATCAAGTGTGTCTGGCAGCTTTGTGCCAGTCATTTTCTCTATATCGCCGAACTGAAGAAACTTTCCATTCAAACATATGGAAGGAAACAACCCTAACGGATTTTTAAGCATACAGAATTTCATATGGACGCAATTATATTGTATTCATAAACATTGGCCCGGTTGAAATGATGTTCTTCCAGAAATTCTGGAGCTCTATTATCGGTGCCACCGGTGATTTCTATCTGATGTCATATACATGTCTGATATTTGTGTTTCAAATTTAAAAAAAGTTTATATATTTGTCTGTCAATTGTCTATCAATGATGGAATATGACAGTGAGATGGAAAAAATCCTTAAGACAGCGAGAGTAAGGATTAAGGTAATAGGTTGCGGTGGTGCCGGATGTAATTCTGTTACAAACCTTAAGAAATTCGGACTATCGGGTGCAAGACTAATAGCACTTAATACTGATGCTGCACACCTAAAGGACAAGACTGATTCTGACGTGCTTATGCTCATTGGTGAAAGATTGACAAATGGACACGGCGCAAAAGCGGATCCAAATGTGGGGAGAGATGCAGCTATAGAAAGCAGAGATTCAATCATGAAGGCTACTGCAAATGCAGATCTTGTCTTCATCATTGCAGGCATGGGTGGAGGTACTGGTACTGGAAGCGCACCCATAGTAGCCCAGGCGGCAAAAGCTAACGGTGCTCAGGTGATCTGTTTCGTGACCCTTCCAACAAGAAGCGAGGGTGAAATAAGAAAACAGAATGCAAAGATAGGCCTGGAAAGCCTCACCAAAGTATCCCACACTGTGATAGTTATTTCAAACGAGAGGCTCAAGCAGATAAATAACAAGAAAAATGAAGAGGAAAGCTATGCTATGGCTGATAAGTTCATAGTAGATCAGATTTCAGGGATAGTCAACACGATTACAGATACGAGTCTAATAAATGTTGAATTCTCTGATCTGATGAGGGTACTGTCCCATTCCAGGGCTGCTTATGTTGGCGTTGGGGAATCTTCGGGCGGGGAGAAGAGAATGGATTTTGCCCTTACTGATGCTCTCACAAACCAGTTGATAGACGTGGATATATCAAAGGCGAAGGGATGCCTGATGAGAGTTATTGGAGGAAACTTTACCATTGATGAATTTGATGATATATCAAAGAAAATGCTGGGAATGATGAATGAGGATTGTGAATTTATAGTTGGGGCTGACATAAAGGAAGAGATGGGAGATGCAGTAAAGATTTTCCTCATCATAACAGGTGTAGATTCCAACTTCATTATTGGTAATGGAGATGATATCGATCCTCATCTCTTTGGAGATGACGATAACGACAATAGAATAGCATGAGTGGGAATAAAAACCCAAATTTAACCAATTTTTTTATATTATTTCAAATTAAGCCCCATAATGAATCATAGAATTGTTGCATCCCTTGATCTTACAGATGAGAAAAAATTGATATCCATTGCTGAGCAAATCAGCAACAATGTATTTGCCATTAAGATTAACTGGC
>JAKAYJ010000050.1 GCA_021816385.1 Thermoplasmata archaeon | reverse complement strand
CTGTTATAATTTCCTCCATCATCCGTTTCAGGCTCAACAAGATCAGCTATTCCCAGTTTGCCACCTTTCTTCATTACCCTGAATGCCTCCCTGAGGAACTGTTCCTTGTCGTGGAAATGATGTGCAGCCCTCCTTGTTGTAACAACATCAAATTCTGAATCCATGAATGGTAGTTCTTCTACCACCCCAACCCTGAATGTAATATTATGGACTCCTTCCTGTTCAGATAATTTTTTCGCTTGTTCCAGCATCTGTTCCGTCCCGTCATATGCAACGACACTTTGCACCTTTTTAGCCAGTGCAATTGAGGTGAATCCAGTTCCTGCGGCAAGGTCTATGCATCTGTATGACGCCTTTAGATCGAGCAGGTTTATCAGTATTTCAAGATCTTTCCCGTTCCTATGACTTTCACTGGATGCATATTTTTCTGCGTTTTTTCCAAAAAATTCCCTATAGTCTCCCATTCAAGGGTATTATTCAGTTCTATTAACGGATTTTCACATCTAAATGAATTTTATATACTTTCAGCTTTGAAAAAGTTCGTCTGCATTATCCTTAATAAGTATATCCAGCAATGAACTATTATTATAAAAATGGAATATGCACACAGATAAAAATAACAAAATATATTTTGCTTGGCTGAATACCACTGTAATGAAAGCATTGTTCGTGGGAGGAAGCGGTTACATAGGCAGGAACCTGATGAAGAGGATGAATCATGAGGAAACTTCATACTATTCGCGCCACAAGATAGATCAAAAAGGTTATGAGCAGTTTATCTGGATAGAGGGAGATGTAGGAGAACAGGAAAAACTGCTGTCCCTTGTGAAGGACTTTGATATTATTTATTACATGGCCAATTCCTACTCGCAGGACGAGAAGGAGGCTTTCAACGCAAATGTCCAGGGTATTAAAACAATAGCAAATGAGGTGAAAAGGATTGACAAGAATCAGAGACTTATTTACTTTTCATCTGCCAATGTGCATTATGGAACCAATGAATATTTCAGGACAAGGAGGACCGGGGAAGATAACACTACACTGGCTAAGAATCATCTTAACGTGAGACTTTCCTTCGTATTCGGAGGAGAGGGCGATAATTTTCTCAAGATCATAGATGAACTGTTTGCAAAGGGTGTCGATAAATTCCCAAAAACTGGGAGAGTATGCCCGACCCACATGGATGATCTTGCTGAAACACTGAAGAAAAGTGATAAGACCGTGGGTGCAATCTACACGAACTCAAGTTCCATGATAACTTTTCTTGATGCCATGAATATATATGGAAGAAAGATGGGCAAAGCAGAGGTGAAGGAAGCAAGTGGCTTTCTATCAAGGAACCTTGAAGAAAAACTAATTGAGGAGAAAAAGATGGACAAGATCCTTTATGACAGGTTGACAACAGATTACTACAGGGAGACTAGTTCAGTCATAAGATTCATTAAGGATGAGAAGAAATTCGAAGATTATATAAGGGATCTGCCTAAAGCATGACGTGTCCTATTGCTTCCCTATAAACAAAAACACTCAATTTTGATAGATATTTCATATTGTAATCTGAGATAAACTCGCTGAAGTTTTTATCCTTTTTCATAATAGTCAGGTAATTCAGTGCATCTGCTAGGTGGGCATGAGCTGCCAGGAGATGAGAAGCGCGTATGTCTCCTGCTGACATCTTTGCCTTCATATCAAGCCATACATCATCTGCGTGATTAAGCTTCTTCCTGTGTTCGTCCGAAAGGACCGTATCGCTATCAGAAACGTTCTGGTAAAGCTTGTCTGCCATTTCCAGCAGTTCTCTAGTGGCGTCTATCCTTATTCCTGTTGATATTGCAAGTCCAAAGGATGAAAAGGCAAGTTTCATACTAGAATCGTATTGAAAATACGGTGAACTGTTCTCAATAAATTCCCCTAGAAGGTCACAGAATCTTTTATTCACATCTTCACTGTTTTCAGAACCTGAGTCCATGAACACGTATTAAGTCAAACTATTTACATTTAAGTTTGAATTTTCTCACATGGATCCTAATAAATCCATTAAATTTCCTAAAATTTATCCATATTAGATTTAATTTCTTCAATAAGTAGCTCTGGGCAGATTCGAACTGCCGTCGGCGGGTCCAGAGCCCACTATGCTTGGCCACTACACCACAGAGCTATAGACTCCCTATTTAACAACTATATTAAAATCTTTCAATAGATTCACATAAAGAGTGATAGCTGAAAAAATTGTCGTGCTTATAACAAATTAATTATAAAGACAAGATATATGGATATGTGAAGAACTGGTCTGTACATTTCTATTTCGATGATGATTTTTCATGGAAATCACTGGATAAGGCGTTTGCTGAAATATTTGCAATAATTAAAGGAGAAAAGAAGCAGATTCCTGAAGAGGAACAGCAAATCCAGGTCAAGTATGAACTCAATATGAGGGAAATAAACAACAATAAGAAGCCCATGGGATTTTATTCCGATCAGACTGACCTTTCCCTGTTATTCCCTATGGACAGGAAAGAAATGATAGTTGCAAGACTGTCACCCAATGAGAATATTCACGAAATCGGAGATCAGATTGCAAAGATCCTGAAGGCAAAGAAGATTAAATTCAAGATAGACTATGATAAGATGCTATTGATAGATGTAATAAAGAGCAGAAAGTAAAAATATTCCTTACAGTAATTTTGAATGACTAAATAATTAATTAATTTCAATGGTTTTCCTGCTGTGAAATCAGTATCTGGGAGAGTTTATTGCTCTTCTGCAAATATAGGCTCAGGATTTGATTCCTTTGGCATCTGCCACAGTGCATTCTTTTCTGATGGAAATTTGTCAATCAATGAAGAGCAGGGACCGCTGAAAATTGACTTCAAGAGTAATTTGAATGATGTTGACCTGCTGGAAAACAGTGCTCTTGCTGTGATAAGGAAGATGGCAGAGGATTTTGAAATAATCTCCCATTTATCACTGGAATTGAACTCAACTATCCCGGTAGGGATGGGGCTTGGAAGCAGTGGAGCGGCGTCTGTTTCATCCTCCGTACTCATGAATGAACTCTTCAGCCTGGACCTCCCTGTGAACGAAATAATAAGATACGCATCCTATGGAGAGAATTTCGCAACAGGAAGCTTCCATCTAGATAACGTTACTGCATCAACTATTGGTAATTTCTCTGCTGTATTTTCCGAATCTCCGTTGAGAATAAGGAAATTCAATGTTCCGGAAAATATAGGATTCATTTCCATTGTTCCACAAATCATAGCCAGGAACAAGACCCAGGAAAACAGGAAACTTCTCCCTGAGATGATACCTTTTAAGAAGGTTGTAAGAAACATAAATTTCTCCAATTCGCTGCTGGCAGGCATAATTACGGGAGACCGGGACCTGATAGAATATGGACTTGATGACCAGATTGTGGAGCAGGCCAGAATGATCAAATACGACTTTCTTGTAGATGTGAGATCTATCTGCAAAAGAAACAATGCCATCGGACTTATATTGAGTGGTGCTGGGCCTGCGATGCTATGCTTCACCGATGACAGAACAGATAAGGGACAGATAAGGAAGGATTTGACTCATTACTTCCAGTCCAGAGAACTAGACTTTATAATGGCAGATTCATATCCTTCTGCAGGTGCCTATGAACGAAACTGAAGATCATGTAATAAACGACAGCGCGCTCCCTCCAAATTACCCAATTACTTTTCCCATATTCCAGACATCATCTTATATGTTCCCGGAGGGAAAGAAGTACAGATATTCAAGGGAGGCAAATCCCACTGTTGAAGAACTGGAAAGACAGATAAATATTCTTGAAAAAACAGAAAGAAGCGTCTGTTTTTCCTCTGGAATGGGCGCGATCACGACTACCCTTCTTTCTCTCCTCAGGCCTGGAGATAAAGTTGTAACAACTCTTGATACCTTCGCCCGGAGTTCCAGATTCATCAGGGATTTTCTTGGATCATGGGGTATCAGGGGTGAAGTCACCAGCCCCGGGACAGAGACATTACTGAATTCGATTACTGAGAAATCAGTGGTTTTGGTGGAAACTATTTCAAATCCTTCTCTACGGGTTTACGACCTGAGAAAAATTGCTGAAAAAGTTCACTCCTTCGGGGGAATATTAATCTGTGACTCAACCTTTGCAACACCGGAGAATATCAATCCTGTAGATTACGGTGCTGACATTGTCATTCATAGCCTGTCAAAATTCATTTCCGGGCATAATGACATCATAGGTGGAAGTGCATCAGGAAGTTCCGAAACTATGGATAGAATTGATCTCACAAGGAGAACAATCGGCACAAATATGGATCCGAACACTGCATATCAGATCATAAGAGGCATAAAGACCCTCCAGTTGAGAATGAAGGAGATTAACAAGAATGGAATAAGCGTGGCCAGGAATCTCTGCTCCATAAATGGAATAGAAAATGTGAACTACCCTGGACTGGAAAGTCATCAAGATTTCGAATATTCCAGAGATAACCTTAGAGGATATGGTGGTGTTCTCACTTTCAAGATAAAGAATATTCAAAAGGATCCATATAACATATTCAGGTCAATGAAAAGGATAAGGCCCGCCAATACTCTTGGGGGAGTCAATACCATAATAGCCCATCCAAAGACCATGTCCCACAGATCACTTACTGATGAGGAGATGAAAATTCTCGGAATAGATGACAGGACATACAGGCTATCAGTCGGCATAGAAGATGCTGAAAGCTTAGTAGATGATATTAGAAATTCTCTCTGAACAAATGTGGTAAGATCACATCCTGTTATCATCCTATTCTCTTTCAAGAAATCAGTATAGAATGCAGATCAATCTTAAAATATGACATATGCCTGATCAGGAGTTTACATGGGATTTATGGATAAGACGACGGTTTCTGTCGACATTGGAGGAACATTCACCGATATCGTGATTTTGCAGAATAATAAAATCTTAAAGAAGTTGAAGGTCCCTACAACCCCCAGAAACCCAGAAATTGGAGTTGTTAATGGTGTTAAGGATTCCGGTGTTAATTTCATAGTTGACTTTGTTCATGCAACTACAATCGCAACCAACACGCTCCTTGGACAGTTTGGCATGAAACTGCCCAGGGTCGCACTAATCACCACAAAAGGATTCAGGGATGTCATAGAAATTGGAAGGCAGAATAGGCCATCCCTTTATGATCTGGAATTTACGAGACCCAGAACTATTGTACCGAGACAGTTAAGATTCGAGCTTGATGAAAGAACTGATTTCACTGGAAAGATCTTAAAATCTGTGGAAAAGAATGATGTTTCGAGACTGATTGAGAAGATCAGGAAATTCAAACCGGAAAGTGTAGCCATTTCTTTTCTTCACTCCTATCTCAATGACCAGAACGAAGAAGTTGCCAGGAATGAACTTTCTAGGGAGTTCAGGTATGTAAGTGTATCAAGTTCAGTAGCACCGGAACCGAGGGAGTATGAAAGGACATCTACAACGGTAATTAATGGGGCCCTTATGCCCGTGGTATCTGAATATCTATCAAAGTTAAGGGATAATCTCACTTCCTTTGGTTCACCACCCATAAGTGTAATGTCAAATTCAGGTGGACTAATTGACGAGGAAGAAGCTGTTATTAATCCAGTTGCAGTAATTGAATCTGGTCCGGCAGCAGGCGTGGTCGCAGCTGCAATCGTGGCGGGGAAGCTTGGCGTATCAAGGATTATAAGTTTTGACATGGGAGGAACAACTGCGAAAGCCGGCACAGTTACCGATGGAAGAATTGAAATCACTTCAGAATATGAAGTTGGAGGAAAATCACATTACGGGAGGATGATAAAGGGGAGTGGGTATCCCGTGAGATACCCATTTGTTGACCTTGCTGAAGTTTCTGCCGGTGGTGGTACCGTGATATGGCTGGATTCTGCCGGAGGCATGAACATTGGTCCAATGAGTGCCGGATCAGACCCGGGTCCAGTAGCATACAACAGGGGAGGAAAACTACCAACTATCACTGATGCAAATCTTGTGCTTGGCATTCTGAATGAAAAAATGTCAGGCAGCAATTTCACCTTGAGAAAGGATCTTGCCATGAAGGCATTAGGTAAGCTTGGTGACCCCGTTGATGTTGCATTGAAGGCACTGAAACTTGTTGATCTGGAAATGTCCAGGGCCATAAGGATGGTGACAGTTGAGAGAGGAATTGACCCATCAGAATACACAATTTTTGCTTTTGGAGGCGCAGGTCCCCAACATGCAGCGAGGATTGCGCAGGAAATGGGACTAGGGAATGCTGTTATTCCACCAGACCCTGGAGTTTTCAGTGCCCTTGGACTTCTCAATTCAGACTGGAAATATGAGATGAGAAAATCCTTTCCTGAAGATGTTCAGAAAGATTTCAGGGAACTTGAAGAAGCTCTTGAATCGAGGTTCAGAACTAAAGAGTTTGATTTATATGCGGATTGCAGGTATGCAGGACAGGGTTCCGAAATTACTGTAAAGGTTTCTCTTCCTGACAGGAAAAAGATCGTAGATGAATTCATAAAATTACACAGGGAAGCGTATGGATTTACCCTGGAGAGAGAAGTGGAAATATTTATGATTCGTGCCTTTGGAATAGAAAGAAGGGAGAAGCCTGCCGTTGAGGTGGTTGCAAAAGGGATTATTTCAACTGGATACAGAAAGGTATATTCCAAAAAAGGATTTATTGATGTCCCGGTGTATCAAAGAAGTCAACTACCACCAGGTACAATAATAGAAGGTTTAGCACTGGTAGATGAGCCTGGTTCTACAACATATATACCTGAAAATTGGACTGCAGAGGTTGGAAAAATTGGTGAACTGAACTTGAAGGTGAGATAGATGACGGACTGGGAATTTGTAGGAAAGGCCACACAGTTTGTTGCGGAGGAAATGGGAGTTGCACTTAAGAAATCAGCCCTTTCTCCAAACATCAGGGAGAGAATGGATCACAGTTGTGCCATAACTGACTCTGATGGGATTGTTATCGCACAGGCAGAACATATCCCGGTACATCTTGGTTCATTCAGGATAGGCATCATGAATATCATGCAATGGATGAGGGAAAATGAAACCAGTCTGAAAGATGGAGATATGCTTATGACTAATGATCCATATATTTCTGGCACACATATGAATGATGTCTCCATAATTGCACCTGTGTATGTAGAAAATGAAATTGTTTCCTATGTTGTGAACAAGGCACATATTGTGGATGTTGGTGGTCCAGTTTTCGGAAGTCTTAACCCTAACGCAAAGAACCTTTTCCAGGAAGGTCTTATAATTCCTCCCATCAGGATAGTAAGCAACAATTCTGTGAATGGAGAATTGCTGTCAATTATCCTGAATAATTTCAAGGACCCCGAGACCGCACTTGGTGACATTAATGCCCAAATTGCTGCTAACAGGACCGGTACAAAGAGGATTGGTGAACTTTTTAATAGATTCGGGAAAGAGTTGGTAGATAGATCATGGAAAAAACTCCTGGAAAATTCCAGAGCGTTAAGCCTGGGAGCAATGTCTGAATGGAAACAGGGTGCTTTTCAGGCGATTGATTATCTTGAGATCGGCAGGGAAAAGGTAGCACTCAAGGTTATTGTTAAAATTTCCAGGAAAGGTGTAATTGCCGACTTTACAGGTACATCAGGTGAAATTGAGTATCCACTAAATGCTGTTCCTGGCATGACTTTTTCTGCTACCGCCTTTGCCATAAGGAGTGCTCTGAAAAGCGATATACCAACAAATGAGGGCTTCTATTCAATTATAAAAATAGTTGCTCCAGAGGGTTCCCTTGTTAATCCACATAGACCATATCCTGTTTCTGGCGGAAATGTTGAGACAACCCAGAGAATTGCGGATATTGTTCTACATGCTCTCAGCCAGTGCGTGGAAGGGATACCATCTGCCTCATCCGGAACAATGTTCAATGTCATGATCGGTGGAAAAAGGAAAAATGGAAAATACTGGTCATATTACGAAACTATTGGA
>JAKAYJ010000049.1 GCA_021816385.1 Thermoplasmata archaeon | reverse complement strand
CAATCGTATGATAGGCTAGAAATAATAGTATATTTCAAAAGATACCAAGGCTATTCAGCGAATGAGTTTCGTAGAATGTTAGGGGCTGTACGAAACTATAAATTCGTGGATAGCGTCAATGAAGAATTGAAGGGTTTAAATGCCGAGATTATTCCAAAGGAATACGCGCTAATCAGGTACGTTTCACTCCAAGAAGATAATTCCGAGTCGCCAGCTAACAGAAGTGGGGAGAAGAAAGAAAAGGTACAAGGTAGGGCGAAAGGTGGGGTTGAAATTTACGATGCCATAGGAGTAAATTCCTCTAATAAACAAAAAGTTAAAGAAACCATTGAGAGAGTTGTAGAACAAAAATATAAGGGTTTCAAGGAACAGTCTCTTTACTTCGAGATCCAGGTTTCAGAGGTGCTTTGATGAAAGATATCTTCGATTTTAAGAAAGAAGTGTCAAACTCCTTGAAAAACAAGATCATTTCTCAGTTTTCGAATGGAAAGTATAGCAAGAGTGAAGTTGCTAATTTCATTAAGGAGTTATTAGTGGATTTTTACAAGAATGAGTATCAGGCCGGTGAAAAAGAATGAAACTGAATCTTACAAATGTTCAGCAGTTCAAATCCAAAGAATATTTGTTCCCAGAGAAAGGGCTTGTACTTGTTGAAGGTGATAACTCGACTGGCAAATCTACAATAGTCAGAGCTATTACTGCCCTATACTCATACAATGAGAATGCCCCAAATCATTTGAAAAGAGAAGAGAAGCTTTTGGGATTAATACCAGACGACCCACTAAAAAGTCAAGGAATAATTAGTATCAATTCTGACCACTGTAAAATTTCATTAGAGAGAAACGGGAACAGTAAATCTGCGGATATATACAAAGATAAGGTAGGTTCATATAAAGGAGATTCAAAGTTTATCATTACCAATATTTTGACTGACGTTAGCTGGATTACAAGATTCTTGAACAAGACATTAGATACTGAAGAAGGACAAGGAATGGCCTTGAAGTTTATCAAAGAATTATCCTACAGACTAGACTCATTTCAGACTATTATAGAAGGCGCTGAACAGGTAAAAGATGAATTAATAAGAAAACGTTATGAGCTCACAAATAGAATTGAGGAGTCAATTAAGCTCATAAAAAACAAAGAAAAACTGCAAGCAGATTTAATAAAGATTAATGGCAGCATTTCAACTATCAGTGAAGAGCTTAAAGAGATAAGCAAAGAACAAAATAGAAAGGAAAATCAAGAGATTACTACCAAAAGTAATGCTTTGGAAGATAAGATCAAATCGTTGAGTAATGAAATTTCTAAGGACAAAGAAGAACAGCTATCACTTGAAAATAGAGTCAATGATCTCACTCGAACAATAAGGATAAAAAGTAACAGCCTAACTCAATTCGAAGAGTCTATAAGTAAGATTGA
Source organism: Thermoplasmata archaeon (assembly GCA_021816385.1). Next base: position 6,631 of record JAKAYJ010000049.1, on the reverse strand, counting down.
GGTGCGTAGCACAGAAGAACTGAATGAAATTGAAGAGAAAATAGAACAGTTACGAGATAAGAGAGCCTCAATTCTGGCTTATTTTGACCTAGTTTCTCAAGCAAGAGGAATGATTGAGACACACAACCATAGTGAAATAACCTGCCCCTTGTGTGAGAAGGGAATGTTAAGCCTACCAAGACTTGAGGCCTTGTCCAATAACTTTTCAAAGGAAAGGAATGAAGTCGAGAACGAAATACGAAAATTGAATGGAGAAAAGGATCAGGGCAAAAGATCCAAAGAAGAGAAAGATCAGCTTGAATCCTACATCAAAAAACTAAAGAATGAAATAAAAGGTGCTGAACAGGAACTGACCGACAGAGCACGGGAATTGGAAAAACTAAAATCCAATATAGATCACACTTCCCAGACCCTTTCAGATTATGAAGATCAGAAACTTGAACTGCAGAAGATTTTGTTAAGCGGAAGACCAGACCTCCAGAAGCATTTGGATACTCTTGCACACCAGAAGAAAGAAGTTACAGCAAAAATTAACGAGCTTGAGCAAGTAACAAAATCACGTGTAGATGTATTTGGCATACCCTTTGCGATGAACAGCGAAAGCTTAAAGGAACTTGATAGGTTATTCATAGAACCCATCAAGGAGCTTTCAGATGAGGCGAGAAAGTTAAGGGAAGATGAACAGAAAAAATTATCAGTCATTTTCAATAATAACATTGAAGGAGTTATTAAAGCTCTCAATTTCCCGTTGAGAATTCAAATGGATGCCAATGATGGCAGATTCAACATTATAGTGCATAGAAAAGGAGATTCTGGATGGGTCGAACTTGAAACAAAGAGTATCTCTGCCTCGGAAAGGGCCTCCATTGCAATAGCAGTTCTATTAGCTATGGCAGAATCTTATGGAACTGAGCCAGTAGTTCTGATCGACGCAATTTACGAAGTCTTCGACGAAGATAGAAAACAAGACATCCTCAAATATTTGCATAATTTCGCTTCAAAGAATAACAAGTTGATAGTGATGACTGTAACTAAAAGTGGAAAGAGGGAACCAGAGGTGATTCCATATGGCTCATTGTAAGATATGCAGGGGTTACTTAAGCAACTCCGAGAGAGAGTTATGCGATTATTGTAGCACAGCCAAGACCACGGTTGAAGAGACTATTGAATTCCTTGAATCTTTTTTAGACAACCCGACTGATTCTAATCCAATAAATGGGGTGTGGGGCGCTTTAGAGTTTTTAAACCATTTCTTGGGGATGTATAATAGATACTCTGGCTTAAAGAACCTTATTTTTGAAATCGAATTGAATACGTTAATGGATAATACGAACGGAACGATTCATGTTCAGGAACTAGCTAACAGAGACGCATTTCTCAAGCTTGATATTCCAAAACAGAATAAATTAATACAGGCATTTTCCGAACATGGAATTTTTGACATAGAATATCCAAAAGATTCGGAGGGTGATGGTATAAGTTTTGTAATTGGAAGGCGGTTGAAGACGGGAAATGAAATTCTTAGTTTATCCGACGACCCTACAGATGAGAACTATCGTAGATATAATCAATCAATTTCATTGCTAGTTATGCTTTTGCTCATTAATTTAGACCTTACAACTTCTACTAGGGATGATTATAGAGGAACTCCATTCCCCAGAATCGGCTTTGTTCCACTTAGACTAATATCAGGTGCGATTAACAGAAAGATAAACGAAGATGGAAATCCTGCTTTTGTAACTAGCGAGGAAATTACAAGATCCTTCTACCAAACTGGAAGAAATTCTTCAAGACTAGTTGGATCGCTTTATGGCATTTACCCAAATTCCACTTCCATATTCCAAGAAATTCCCGACCCTGACTCAACGGACCCGGTTCGTTTGACTGAACCAATGGATAAATTCGTAGAACTTATTGCGACTAGAATTCGCATGAGAGATTATCGTGAAAGGGATGACCGAAATTAACTGAAATAATATTGAGAAGAAAAGATAAGAGAAACATTTGTTTCTTCTTTCAGGTAAAGAGAATTCGGAACGTTTGATCTCCGAAACCCATATTCCAGTATTTTATAGTGTATTTTTTCTTTTGAAAAGTTCTGCATTAATAAGAGAATGGGACGTATCTTCTTCTCTGATTCGAAAGCGTACTTCTTGAAGAAAAGATAAGGGTAAAAAAGTTGGAGAGAGGAAAATGTTTTTGTTACCCCTACTTTAGCTTCTATTATGAATATGTTTGACTCATCTTCGAACGAAAAATCCAATTCGAACTGTACATTACTTATACTTAGTCCATAAAATTGTTTGTTTCCTTCGAAATCAACTAAACCAATTTCAGTCTTAGGTAAGTTCATCTTACCAAAAATTCCAAGGCTGTAATCCCAGTTGTCACTTTTATTGAAGACACGGCTGAATACACCATGATTGTATGCAATTGAAAGTAACTTGGCTTCGTTGTCACTTGTCAGTTTCGTAAATTTTTGCACTGCGTCTGCTTCTTTGCTAGATAACTTGATTGAAAAAGAATCACTTTGACTACTTTTTGGCGCATCTTGGATTAAGCTTGCTTTAGTCAAAACTGCTTCTCCCCTTCCGATCCGTATTGGAATTAATTTATGCGAAGAGAGGAATGAGTGTTTACGGAGTTGCTGCCGTGTATAGATTGGTATTAACTTCTCTGGGCGGCCATGTTTCCCTATAGTCTTACTTGAAATTGTTGGTGAGACAAACCAATCCATCCCATCGGATATTCCGAGGTCGTCACAGATTTTCTTCCATGGATCCATTTCAATATTCAACTTCATAGGCTCATATGCATAATTCTAATAATAAGAATCACAGATAGTTTGTTTTAATAACTGCATAATATTAAATTATACTTTGTTGTGTCGCTAAACACATTTATAGTAACCTCTCAAGCACAGCGTCCCGAAAGTTGTGTAAACTTAAGGATACTTCTCCTGGAACATTTTCCTGATCCCGTCCATGCATTTATAGAATCCTCTCAACATTCTCTGCGACCATCGCTCATTTATTTCAGCCACCCTGAGATAAATGATCTTTATGGCACTTCCCCTCTGATGGGAGAGAATCGATGATCTTGATTCGTCTCCGGATTTCCTTGTTCATACGCTCTATGAGATTCATTGAATGTATGGATCTCCTGATGGATTCTGGATAATCATAGTACTTCAGCAATATTCCCAGATTCATATCCATATTGTACACTGGCTCGGAGTAATTCGAGAACCGTTTACTCTTGAACTCAGTGAACTGATCAATGGCCTCCTACATTGATCTGGAGAGAAATATTCCCTTCAGACCGAAATCGATCTCATCCCTGTCCTGCACTCTCACTTGCGCTTCAAAGTTCCTTGATGCATGCACTGTACACAACTTGAAATCAGCTCTTAGATATAGCTGTTTTATTTCTTCCTCTATTCCCGGTAAACCATCTGCTATGAATAAAAAGAGGCTCTTCTACGCTTCTTTCATGCAGGTCCATGAGAATATTTCCACAGGCGAAGTCGTTTTCTACAGTATTCATGTAAAATCCAAGGATTTCATAGTTTCCTGATCCCCGTATTCCCATTGCAAATATGATACATTTCTTTTGCACCCCTGTCAGGTGAGAAGAATACTGCATCCACGAATATGGCGATGTACCTCCTGTCCAGCGATCTGGATCTCTATTTATTGATTTCTGGCACGGTTATTTCCGTGATCCTTGATATTGTGGAATAATTCCTCGAGGATTTCAGCCATCTTCCTTGTTGACACACCCTTTGAGTACATGGATACAACAAGATCGTCTATCCCGATGTTACGCTGATATCTATCGAACAAGGCTTTCTGGAATTCCTTGTGGCGATCTATTGGCACCCTGTGATCATTGATCTTGCTATACCTGATTCCAAGGTCTCTCTCATAATACCAATTTCTCGATCCCTTGTTCTCCTCAAGGAAGGCCTGAATCTCTCCAATGAGGAGAGATTCCTGAACGTTTCACGCATCTCTGGACAAATTGCGAAATTAATTTTGATACATGCTGTTTCTTGCCTTATAAATGGCAGCAAACAGGGAATACACACCCGAGGAGAAACTGAAATAGTCATTTAGGGGATGAGCGAAACCATATCAGTGGCGGATCTCTGCAGGAAATATGATCTCAAGCCAGCAAGATTCTACTACTGGAAGGATCAGCTCCTGAACAGTGCACCTGAAATATTTGAGAATCGCGGAAGGAAGGTGGATGAGGATTGCATAAGGGCGGAGAAGTATAAGGAGATTGCAAGGCTCAAGGCAACCATTGCTGATGTCGAAACGAAGAACCTGGAGATCAAAAAACCCTGATGATGCTTGCAGAGGAGGGGGCAGATATGAGATCCATCTTTTATGATATGGACAGAACAGTGGCGAACACAGTTGAAAGGGCTGGATATTCCGTATCAGGGATACTTTCCATGCTGGGGATATCAAGATTCTGGTACTATTCACAGATATGATTCTCTCCCCTCCTTGACGGAAGGTTTAATCCCATGGCCATAAGAAATTACGATGAATTGATTGTTAACGGATTCAAGCACCAGCATCCCGCGATGTCCTTCATGGAGATTTCCTGTACCATGATAGACGAGGATATTGCATATCTGTTCCCATCAGCACTCTACAGGATACTGTGGAAGCACAACCTCATAACGCCATGGAATCGTCCGATCTGGGAATCCACCCGCCCGGATCATGCAAAGACATCAGACAAAAGATGACAGACCGATATAATGTATATAAAAATCAGGGACAGGTTCTTCTACCTCATCATTTTCATTGATCAGTACAGCAGGTGCATTGTTCACCATTCTCTTCTAACAGCAATGGATGCAGATTCAGTATCAATGGAAGCACAGGCAGCAATAGACAAACTCAGGAAAGATTCAATTGCAGAACCTCTTAAACAGGGGATAATGGATCATCATTCATCGCCATGGAATTCAGGATAGTGCTTAAGCAGAACAATCTCACACAGAATATCATCAGTGCACATACCTGAACAGAACGGCATCATTGAGAGGGCTAACAAGATAATGCGGGAATCACTTGCACCAGTAATACTGACAGACTATGAACAGGCCAGATCTGAAATATCCAGAATCATCCAGTATTACAACAATAACCGGAGACATTCATCGCTCAATTATCTCACACCGACACAGTATTACAGGGGAAATCATGATGTCCTGCTTGCAGTGGTGGAGGCAAGGAGTGAGAAGGTTAAGCTATTGAAGTGGGAAAACAATATGATGAAAAAAAAATGGGGGATGAAACGGCAGGGACCGTATCATAATTCTTTTTGCGATTTGTCCAGAACTGTGAGAAACAGTACAATAGATTGGAGGAGAAATAAAACCCTGTGTCGGCAACCAGCACTATCCTCCTGGCGCTGGATTCCTCCATGGTGATTTTCAGGGAAGCCACGCTGTTTATTGATCCGGGGAGGATGCAGAAATATGCTGGCATCTCGTGATCGAGGGAGAAGAGGAAGAGAAGCTGCACCTGGGGAAGGAATTCATCCGTGCTGTTGTGCCCCGGAGTTGCAGATATGATCCCTTCGCTCATGGACAAAACATGCGTGAGATCGACAGCAAGGTAGCGGTCATCATTCATGAGGGCTTTCATGAAACCTGCCAGGGCAGTCCGATCCATTCCGATCCTCCTCAGCATTGGATCAAGCGAATCAGGGGAAACATGTGCATCACTGAGCATCTCGGACATGTATGACGGGATGTAGTGGAATTCAACATTCTTCATGGGAGACTGGTGCAGCAGCCTCATGCAAGCGAAAGCGAAGATCTCCTTCCACTCTGGAAGGCGTTTCTTCAGTTCGTCCAGGATATCACGGGAAACGTGGTTGATCAGGAATTGGGAGCCATATTCATTCACCGTGACCTGATCGTATCGCTTGAGGATCCTCTTTGCCTTCGGCTCAACTAAACCGCCAGGGGTGATCCTCTCAAGGTATTCATCAGTCCTGAGCTGGGATCTTTTCTTCTCCCTATTCCGGTGGCTGGATACATCTATAGGTAGTACCGGTCATCTCTCGTCATTATCAGGGTTCCCTTTTTCTTATGTTTCAGGACCCAGTCAGGATGTGCCATGATATCTATATACATAATATCCAAGTATGAAGATCTTTACATTAAATACCGTCAAACATAGGAAATCTGAAAATATATTATGCAAAACTGCCATAGTCGGAGATTAAATGAAGCAGAGTTACAACATTCCATATGCCCTCAAAGTAATTCGATGGAAAATTTAGATGGCGTATATCCATAACCTTGAATTCAGCCAAAGGGTTGTTCTTGGCGGCTACCTCAATCATTGCGCTTGAACTATCTATTCCCGTCACTGTAAAACCATTCTTGATGAAGTACTGCACAAATCTACCAGTACCACAACCCGCGTCCAGAATGTGCCCCCTTGTTTCAATCTCGAAATGAATTTAGCGTATCTTTGAATAGCTTTTCTTTTCAATTCTGGATTGCCATAGTCTTTTGTGAAAGCCTTGTGATAATCCTCGGCCACTTTTCTAGAGTTATAATGGTCCACTAGTTCTTTAAGACCTGGTAAGATAT
>JAKAYJ010000048.1 GCA_021816385.1 Thermoplasmata archaeon | reverse complement strand
TATAACGGTAAAGGCATATGGTGATAGCACAAGAAAATTAATACAAACCAAAGTGGGAGATGAGATATTTCTGCGTGGACCTTATGGGAAACCATTTTCCACGACACATGGAAATAAATTGCTTATCGGTGGTGGTTCCGGCATGGCTTCACTCAGACCCCTAATTGATAGGGATGCTACAGGCATCATAGCATCAAGGACCTTTGATGAGCTTCTGTTTTCTGAAGAATTTGAAGAGAAGAAAAGGATTGAGGTAACTGAAGATGGGAAAAAAGGAATAAAAGGCATAGTACTGGATGGGATAGATACAGTTAACCCGGAGGATTATGCCATGATCTATGTGTGCGGACCTGAAAAAATGCTGAAAGCGGTATATGATAAGATAAAAAATTTGAAAGTCAATGCCGAATTCTCAATGGAAAGAAGCATGAAATGTGGCATAGGACTGTGTGATTCCTGCTCAGTAAACGGCTTCCAGGTTTGCACGGATGGCCCTGTTTTCAACATGAAGCAAATAAGTGAGATGACAGAGTTTGGAACAACAAGGTTACTTGCATCTGGAAAGAGGGTGAAAATTTGAGGGAAAAATGTTAATCACGGAGAAATTTCACAGTATTCAGGGTGAAGGTACCCTAACGGGAGTTCCAATGTATTTCGTAAGAACAAATCTCTGCAATCTTAGATGCAGTTGGTGTGATACAACATATTCATTTACAGGTGGAAAGGATCAACCAGTTGATTCATTAATTGAAGAATGCTCCACAGTCTGGGAAGATTGGATCTGTCTTACGGGTGGTGAACCACTTCTACAAAGAGACGCAGTAGAATTTGTTTCCTCCCTAACAGAGATGGGAAAGAAGATCCTAATAGAAACCGGTGGATCACTTGATATTAGTCCATTCATTAAATATGATGAAACGGTAATTGACATGGATGTGAAGACACCTTCATCAGGAGAAGAAAAGAGTCTGAGGAAGGGAAACCTTGAAAAGCTGAGGGAATTTGATTATATAAAGATGGTAATCCAGAATGAGACTGACTTTACTTTTGCTCTTGAATTCCTGAAAACCCACGAAATGAAATGTGGAGTTATTCTTCAACCTGCCTGGGGAACTCCACCAGAGTGGCTTGTTAACAGGGTTATGGAAAACAGGTTGAATGTCAGGGTCATGCTTCAGATGCATAAAATAATCTATGGAGAAAAGAGGGGTGTCTGATGGAAGAAAAAATCTTTAGTGGAAAATTCTATTACCTTGGATCTTTCCAGGAACTTTTTGTGTACATCCGGGATGGTATAATAACAGATATAAGAAAATTTGAGAAATCTGTCAAAAGTGAAAGGATTGATGGTGCAGTTCTTCCAGGTTTCATGGATGCACATGTTCACTTCAGGGATCCAGGTGAAACTGAAAAGGAGGACTTCTACACGGGAAGTATGTCATCAGTCTTTGGTGGTACTACAACAGTTCTGGACATGCCAAATAACATCATACCCATAAGAGACTATAATCAGTTTGACAGGAAGAAGGCAGTTGTGAAGGGCAGATCTTTCTCAGATTATGGTTTTTATTCACTTTATGATGGAACCAACGGAGACGTAATTTCGAAAGAAAGTATTGGACTTAAGATCTTTATGGGAGAAAGTACTAACAGTACAACATTCACAGGAGATTATGAAAAGGATCATTTTCTGGAGAGTTACAAAAGACCAGTTGTTTTCCATGGAGAAGCTGCCGAATGCCTGAGAAAGAATAGTGGCAGAGAGGTAAAAACACTCTTAGACCACGATTTATCGAGACCAAGCTCCTGTGAGAGAGAGGCTCTCCAGACAATCTCATCACTAAAAACCGGCACAAGGGTTGCAGCCCATATAAGCGATTATGGGAATACAGCCAATCTGGATGGAAAATTTTTCAAGGAGGTTACACCACATCACATCCTTCTCAGCGAGGAAATGCAGCTTGGAGCATATGGGAAAGTAAATCCTCCATTGAGAGAAAGAGCAGTGATGGAAAAAACCAGGGAGGCATATCTTGGCGGGAAGTTCGATTTACTATCCTCTGATCATGCACCACATCTTGAGAAGGATAAGGAGAGTATACAATTCGGAAAATCAGGGATAATAGGAGTTGAAACAAGAATTCCCCTGATGCTAGCCCTGATACAGAAGAAAATTCTATCGCTGGATACCCTGTTGATGACAGGTGCAGTCAGGCCAGCAGAGATATTCGGCCTGAAGAAAGGAAAGATAGAAAAAGGTTATTCCGCAGATTTTGTTTCAGTAAATTTCTCAGACGTGGAGAAATTGAATGAGAATAAGCTTCATTCGAAACTGACTATCTCGCCATTCAATGGATTCGATGTTGTATTCCCAAGGAATGTCTACCTGGGTGGTGAAAAGGTAATTTCAAACAGAGAAATAATTGAAGACTGCCTTGGAAAGATTATTACTCCCTAAGGAGCTGAAAGTGCCTCATTACGTCTATCAATCCCTCTCCATAGGCTTTCTCTGATATATATTCGGCTCTCTCCTTCACAGCGTTGCTTCCATTTGATATTGTCCCGCTCATGCCAACAACTTCGAAAAGATCTGCGTCGTTGTCCCCATCGCCGCAGGCAAGAGTCTCATCTTTTGAAACTCCGTAAATCTTCATCAACTCACCTGCTATGAAGCCCTTGTTCTGTCCTCTGTTCAGTATATGCTTGGCAAATCCACTATCCTGGATCACAACGTCATATTTCTTCTCATATTTTGTGAAATCATAACTGCCATCAAGGATGAAACTTATGGAGGTCTCCCTCCAGCGGTTAGTGATGAACTCGACGGCACCCGTATCTTTCTCAATCTCCCTATAGGCTTCCAGAGTCTTTTGCTTCTTAAAGTATGTAGTTATCTTCTGGTCATAGAGTAGTATTCCACCATTTTCTCCGGCCAGTGATTCTCCTATACCAAGAATCGTCCTGACTCCGAACATTACTGGAAGCACGTTTCCACTTGCAAGGCATATGTGCATCTCAGGGTTTGAACTCACCACCTTCCTGAGATCAATAAGGGTTTTGGGCAGGATGCTCTGATCCTTCTGTGTCATAGTTCCATCTATGTCAAGAATTAAAAGCCTGATCATTTACAGTAATAATATTAACTTACAATTTATACGTGTCCATTGAAACCCAATAAAAACGAGGTAAAGACTGTAGCCCAGAAAAGAATAGATTATCTATATGCCCTGATGAATACTGAAACTGTGGTTCCAAAAACAGAGATAGTGAAACAGATAGAGAAACTTTCAGTCAGATTTGATATCACTCTTTCACAGAATATTAAAAGGAGTTACTGCAAGAACTGCAAACATCCATATGAGAGCAATTACAGATTAAGAATTAAGAAAGGCATGGTTCTCATAACCTGTTTAAATTGCAACAATATCAGGAGATTTTACATCAATCACTGAGTGTCTCAATATGAAACAGTACCTTGAATCCTTCCAGGGTTGCCTGAATCTTGTCAGCAAACCATAATGAGTCCTCTTCTGTCGCACTGTTTGCCCATTCGTAGACCATATCATGGTCACCCATTACCGGTTTAAATCCCAGCGATCTCAGCCTGTTTATTATTTCAGAGGGTTTTGCCCCCTCGCTGGAAAATGTTACGTTTAAATATGTTTTCATCCCAATCTCGATGGTTATCTCAAAACTCTATTTATCTTTTGGCTATATCTATCCCTCTCACTTCCTGGTTATCTTGATGTAATAACCAATGAAAACCAGAATTGAAACAAGGCTCAGTACAACGCTTACTATGACAAGCTCTCCAAGGTTGTAGGATCTGTAACTGACCCTGAAATGAATCAAATCATTTGATTGCTTTAGTATTATGTGACCTGAAGAAATATTTGAAGTATAATCATAGGGAAGAGCTATGGTATAATTGTATGTTCCGTCAGGTAAAGATATGTTCAGGTAGTAACCTGATGATTCATAGGATTTATTGTTTATCTGAATGGTGAAATTAAGGTTTGATGGCAGACAGCATGATTGGAATACAACATAATTGGATGTCCTTGTCATGGAAGTTTCAGAAGTGGTCACATGTTGCCCTCCAGAAGCACCGGCTGTAAAGAGCGATGAAATGAGCAGTATGAGAAGCAGGGATATGATCAGGCGCTTTCCATTCATTTATTCCTGATTAATTCCAGTCTTATTAAGAGTTATTATCTACCACCTGTCATTTGATCTTTTTGCTTACTATTCTGCTGTCCTTGAATGAGAAGATATAGGCAACATCCTCACCTTCTAAATAGCTCTCTATTGTCTTTTGCTCGCCATAATAATTGGGTGAATCATAACGCAGTATCACTCTTCCGATATTTTCCCTTTTCAGTGTTTCTTTCAGTAAACCCGGTTCTACAACGGAGATTACTTCGTATGTATCACCAATAAAATTTTGGATTAGCTTATCCCCAGTGTATATTGCCTTTCTCTTTTCTTCCCTGATAATTTTTAGATCGAGTTCATTGCAGTAATTCCCATGGAGACCAGAATAAAAAAGTGAGGCATCTGGAATGAACAGATAGTGCATCACCTTGTCTCCGGATTCGGGTTTCATTCTATGATCAGATTTAAATGAATAATTATGGTTCAGACTCGTGGCTTCAAAAGTTCTCGAGCTTTCCCCACAACTATAAAGTGTCAATCGTGATATGTTTCCGTCCACGGATAAATACTGCAGGGTGCCATGTATTTTCTTGATCTTCTCAGGATTCATAAATGGGGGAAGATCGAATACAAAACCTTTCACACTGTCCCTGTAAATATCCATAACGTGATCCGGATTTGGCTCCAGTTCCTTCATGGATCTTTCTTTGGAACTTGAAGATCTTAGTGGGTCTGAGTAAATTATATCATACTCTCCTTCCCTAATTTGCAGTTTTGTTCCGTCTCCAACTTCAAACTTTGCTTTTCCAGAATACTTTTTATTGTTGATCCGGGCCATCAGGACTCTTTCCTGGCTCATATCAATCCCGTCAACCCTGGAATACATGGATAGGAATATTGAGGCCATACCAGCACCACAGCCAAGGTCGAGAATGCTTTTGCCTTTCAGTCTCTCAGCCCTGAATTTTGCAACATTCTCTGGCGTGGAATATGATGCGGAATACGGATCCATATACAGCTGATCATATTTTGAATACTTATGCCTTATACTCAGCCTCGCCCTGGCAAAATCAAAAAGAATGTCAAGTTCGTTCTTCCTGGTTCCCATTTTTTTTGAAATTGACTCCGGTTGATAACCAAGTGCCATTAGATTGGAAATATCGTTTATTTTTCTGTTTATTGACCTTTCCAGTGCTTCATCTTTCAGAATGTTTTCAAGGAGGTCCACACGATCATTAAATGTTCCAAAAGAGGCACTTTTCTTACTCACTCACACTGATTGATACCTTATAGATAAACCATGATTAAGGTAATTTCATGATGACTGCCTTTATCCAATAATACAGTATTTTCTAAGACAGATATATTTCATACGTTTAATCCATGTATAATGTTTTTTTGACGAGTAAAGACGGCATACATAATATGGTGGTTCCATTATAAAATAAAACTTAATTGCGTGTTAGAAATCACTTACGGATATCGATGAATAACTCCGGGAGTGATGCTTTTGAATTCTGAACTCAAAGTTATTAGATGGGACTTCAGAATGACTGATAATATATTGGAAAGAAAATTACAGGAAGATGATGACAAGCTTCAGGAAATGCTATCTTCTAAGGGCATAGAGAAGAGAGTGATTCTCAGGACCTGTAACAGGCTGGAGATTTATTTTCATGAAGATGCAAAATTTTCCGAAAAGGAGCTGGAAAATGCAGAAATATTGAAAGATGAACAGGCTATAAAACATCTATTAAGGGTTTCTTCAGGATTGGAATCCATGTCCATTGGGGAGCAGGAAATACTGAGGCAAATAAAGGAAGCTTTTGACCTGGCCCACAGGCAGGGAAGAACTGATAAATTTTTATCCATGATTTTCCAGAGAGCATTGAAGGTAGGCAAGGAAGTTAGGGAGACTACTGAAATCTCCCATGGAAAGGTCTCAATACCTTCTATTATGATTGAGCAGATCGAGAAGAAGGGTCTGTTGAACAGCAGTACTATTGGCGTAATTGGAACTGGCAAAATGGCAGCTACAGTTGTAAAATACCTTAAAAAGAAACCTTCTGTTAAGATAACGATATATGGGAGGAATGAAGAAGCAGGTTCCGAGTTATCACATCTTTTCAAGGTCAATTTCAGGAAGACCCTCGATATAGGAAATATAGTTGAAGAATGTCATGTAATTATTACAGCCACAAGCTCCAAAACTCCACTGATCACAAGGGAGCTCATTGAAAAAATTCCCAGAAAATTACTTTTTATAGATATTTCAAACCCGAAGAATATCGAGGAAAGCTACAATAATCCCAATGTTGAACTGATAAATCTGGAGATGGCAAACCAGATCCTTCAGGAAAACAGGAAGAGAAAGGAAAAAGATATAGAAGTGGCAGAAGCTATTATTGATAAAGAATTGAGGAAGATTTATTCCAAGCTTGCAGAGGGTGAGATTGAGGGTTATATTGCCTGCCTCTACAGTAGATCCAAGGATATACTGAGTGATGAGATCGAAAAATTCAACAGGGCAATAGAAAATGGCACAGAAGAGAGGGAAGCCCTGGAGCTGCTGGGAAATTCCATAGTGAACAAGGTTCTTGCACCAGAAACACTGACCCTTAAAAAGATGGTAAGAGAGGGAAAAACTGAGAGTGTAAGGGAATTTCTAGATTCGGCCATGAAGTTTACCGATAGGGAATTCTATTCTTCGCCTGAAGATCATAAAGAAAGCCAAAGTCAACAAGTCCAAAATCATCAGTTATGCCAAAAACCCTGAAATTTTTATCTTTTATATTCTTAAGAACTGGAGTGAAATGTTCATCGCTCAGTAAGGACTGGGTGACATCTGTCCCTGAGGAAAAGAAACTCATTGCTGGGGTGATTGCAATCTGGTTTTTGTCATCGTATACGAAGGCAGGAATCTTGTAAACACCGCCTATTTTATCCCTTAATACTATTGATGGATGTTCATGTCCTAATATTGTGAATTTTCTATAGGAAAGATCCTTATCGCCATGATAAATGTAGTAATTTTCTGTCTCATAGGTATCCACCTCAAGAATGCCCCGTTTGCTAAGAATGGATTGAAGGTAATTATCATGATTTCCCCTTACAAATATCAGCTCTGTTTTTGTTGAAAAACGATCTATGAAATGGATGACGTCATCCCATTCCTGTGGCAGGTTCCTCCTGAACTCCTGCTTGAAGTCTCCATTTATGATCAACTTTTCAGGGTTGTATCTTTCAATTATCTGAGAAACTTTATCCTCAACATGATTCCTCTGTAATTTTGGGAGAAATAAACCATTGAGATTCATTTCTTCTTCGAACCCAAGGTGAAGATCTGATATGACTGCAGCAGATATGTCTGATAAGTAAATACAGAAAAGGTCTGAGATATAAACGTTCTCCCCTATTTCAAGGTCTTTCAATATTAACTAAATGCATTCCTTGATTACATAATTTTGCCTCGACTTATCTCTTTAAAATGATACCGTAAAATGGTAGCAAAATTATTAACGCATATCTACATTTTGGGACGTGGAACTCAGTCCTCAGGAATCGGCTGTTCTCATTTACCTGAAAGACAGGCAAGAGGTAAAAGAGAAAGATATTGTAATAGATAAATTATCAGATGAAAACGTAAGGGGGGCCATATCCTGGCTGGATAAGAAAGGGTTGATCATCACGAGAATCGTAGATAGTGAGGAGCTGGAACTCACTGATGAGGGAAGGAAATACCTGGCTGAAGGATTCCCGGAGTACAGGATTTTGTCTATTCTTAAAACCAAAAAAGTTATGGGATTATCTGAGGTTCAATCAATACTTGGTCCTGTAGAATCAAGGATTGCAATTGCCCAGCTTGCAAAATTTGGCATTAAGCCCAGTAAGGGAGAGATAGAAATAAAACAGATTGACGATATAGACACTACCT
>JAKAYJ010000047.1 GCA_021816385.1 Thermoplasmata archaeon | reverse complement strand
CTATAGTCAGTAATGGTGAACAGCGGAAATCAGGCTACACAACATTTGTCAAATCAAGATTTGAAGGTTTTGACAGCGAAAAAATTGTTGCACCCGTGGTATCAAGCGCAATGCTCGAGGAATTGAGAATCGCTAGAAGCCCCATCTATGATATTTTCAAAAATAATCCGGAAAAATTGCTTGGTCATCCCCAGCTAAACGACAGGATATCATATAATGGCCAGAAGAAGGCAGAACTCGAGGCGAAGGACCTCAAGAAGATCGGGAGAGATAATGGGGTGAGCAAGGTTTTCGTGAATTCTCCCTCACCTGGTGTTCTCGCACAATTCCTTACTCCTGGAACCTATTACAGGGATTATTATGATTTCATTGAGGACCTTTCAAGGGAAATGTCAAAGGAGTATGAGGCTATCTTATCAGTAGACGGTGTCCAGTTGCAGATAGATGCACCTGACCTTACCCACGAAAGACATTACAGGAAATCAGAGGAAACAGAGAGAACTTCAGCCCTAAATGCAAGGATTGATTCCATTAACAGGGCAATTTCAGGGAAGGACCCCGAAAGGATAAGAGTTCATTACTGCTTTGGAAATTACAGTGCCCCACACATAATTGATCCTCCACTGGAGAATTTTCTTCATGAACTTCTATCCCTCAATTCTAATTTGATTGTGGCTGAACTTGCAAATCCCAGGCATGAAGGGGATGCCATGATATTCAAAAGGTATGTCAAGGAATATGGATGGCCAAAGGAAAAGAAGATAGCAGTTGGAGTTATAGATGTGAAGACTTCCTTCGTGGAAACACCAGAAACTGTTGCTCTTAGACTGGCAAGAATTGCAGAGATAGATGGTATAGGTCCAGAAAGGGTCATGGCAGGAACAGATTGCGGTTTTGAGACATTTTCAAGCCTTGATAACGTTTCAGAGGAAGTTGCACTCATGAAGCTGGATGCACTCGCCGAGGGTACTGCACTGTTTGATGAAATGTACAGATGAGAGGCTGAATGAAATGAATTAATCCTGTAATTTATGCGAAGAATACATGTGCGTGGTTGGTAGAATCTTCTATTCTATTTGGTTTCCACCTATTATTCCAATCCTTATCTCTTCGCCCTTCCTGTTGAAGAATTTATAATCTGTATCCCTGTATGGATAACCAACAATCATATGGATCGGCCCGGTGTTCTGAAACATATGCAAATCTGCATCTGAAGGCCTGATTACCCCTGAGGGATGTGAATGAACAGAACCTATTATGGTAAAGTCTACCGGCTTGCTACCCATCCACATTATTGTGTGATGATCCCCCTGTACTGTCCCGGGCATTATGGCAATTTCATATATGACATCATGTTCACCCTTCAAAAGTGCCCCGAATTCCATTGGATACGTGTCCTTGGAGGCTTCCATTATCATCCTTATTAACCTGAATCTAATTGACCACATCTTTTAACAGTTTCTCCCTGAGCTTTGCATAGAAATCCCTTCTCAGTGTTATAAACTTATAGGATTTTGATGCCCTTGTGATCGTTACCTTGTCTGTTGACTTGAAATTTACTTCCTTCTGTCCATCCATAATAATGAGGCAGTCCTGATCAATTCCAGAGACCAGGATATCAAGTACTGAAGTGGATGGTGCTACCATTGGCCTGATCCTCAGTGTTACTGGAGCAAGATATGATATAACCATTGCCTGTGTTGCAGGCATTACTATGGGTCCTCCAGCACTGAGTGAATAGGACGTTGATCCTATGGGCGTGGCAACAATTATGCCATCAGCCCTGGTCCTTTCTACAAAAGAACCATCAAGATAAAGCTTGAAATTCCTTACCTTTGCGATCCTGTTGCTGTGTACGACGACCTCATTCAATGCATATCCTACAATCTCGCCATTTACCATCACCTCAAGCCGCATGTATTCAACAAACCTGTGTTCTCCCCTGATGATCCGGTATACTGTCTCCTCAACCTTTCCAACTTCAACCTCGCTGAGGAATCCCAGTGAACCCATGTTGATTCCAAGGATTGCGCCTTTTGCCTTCTGTGCCGCTAGCAATACAGTTCCGTCACCACCAATTGTGAAAAGTATGTCTGCCTCGATTTCCTCCAGTGGTCTGTACTCCTTCTCCTTGATGAAAGGCCTCAGTTCCTCTGCGTATATTCTTTCCCATTCCTGAGGGAGGATATCATCTATCCGCTTCACAATCTTAGCACATCTGGGGCAGTCCTTCTTAATTATGAAAGCGATCTTCATCTGTTCACTAGCTCCTCCATCTCGTCCCTGTAAAAGGATGAAAGGGCGATCATGTTTTTCCTTTCTCTCACATCCCTGCCCATATTCATTTTCTTCATGCTGCCATCAAGAACAAAACCTCCCATTTCCTCCACAAGTAGCACTCCAGCCGCAATGTCCACATTACGTAACTTTTTCTCCCTTCCAAGGTACGCAACATTATCAAGTGCACCATTTGCAAGGAGTGCAAGTTCCATTGATGCACAGCCGAGAATCCTCTTTCTTGTTATGTCCTTCTTCAGGAAGTCTGGAACTTTGGTTTCTTCAAGATTGTAAACAACTGAGGCATGACTCCTCCTCTCTGCCTTCTCAATCTTGTATCCGTTCCTGTATGCACCATTTCCCTTGGTTGCCCAGAAGTAGTTTCCTGTGGCCAGATTCATTACAAAAGCTTCCTGGAGAGATGTGAAATCATCCTTCATGACTGCGAGCGACATGGAATAGAGTGGAATCTGGTTTTCAGCGTTATATGTACCATCCAGTGGGTCCATGATTATGTTGCTCTCGTATCCCCTGTCCACAAAACCTATTTCCTCGCTTATGATGTTGAATGGCAGGTCTATATCATTGATTCTTTCTATGATCTTGTCCTCTGCCAGTTTGTCCAGCCTTGATGTTAGTGTTCCATCAGCTCCCATTCCAGTATAACCGATCCTCTGCTCCTTGTTTTCCAGAGTTGAAATGTGTTCCCTTATTTCTGATCCGGTTTCAATAAAATTTTTGAGGAATGTCATATACTATATAGTTCAGAACTGTATATAACTAATCCGGAGATACTATACTCTCGTGTAAAATGTTAAGTCTTTCTGGCAATTTTTCAAGTGCAATTTTCAGTGTTTCCCTGGCTGTTAGTGAACCGTCTGTTTCAAATTTGAATACATACCTTTCCCTGTCCTCAGTAACCTTTACAGGCTTTGACTGGTTTATTTCTGTCCTGTGGTTCACGGTGTTTATGTAATTCATTACAGCTCTCTGCTGGTAATCATCAGTAACAGTTACTGTTTCCTTTGTCTCCCTGACAATTGATACGGGATATTTCTCCTTGATTTTTTCCCATCCTTCGTTATCTGCCTTGTTGATCTCAAACTCCCTGTGATACTTGAAGGAAACAGCTGATGTTACCTGCCATTTTGCATGCTCTTTTGCAGTCCCCATTGTTGCCTCTGCTGTGACCAGTAAGGCCTGCTTTGGTCCAAGTTTCACTATTGGTATCAGCGGATCTACCGGCTTCAGTTCAACGTTACCGGTGAATGGAACAAGATCCCCACTGTAAACCTCTCCTGGTCCTGTCTTGTCTATATTATAAGAAACTGTGCACAGTGAGCATCCCTTGCCCTCACATGAACATTCATTCCTGAAACTCATCCTGGAATCTGTTTTTATGGGAACCAGTCCAATCCTGTGCGCAACAATCTCGTCAAATAATGGCAATGATGAATCAAAAACGTTTCCCATAGAATCCCTGATCTGTCCATGCCTGAAAACCACCTTATCAATTGCCAGTTTTGGAATGTCATTTATCAGGGTTCTTCTGAGTGCATTGGCAATTCCTTCTGTAATGTTTGTTATTTCAAATCTGGCAAAGTTATCTCTTAGTTCCAATATTGATATTTTCGCTTCGCTTGAAGATGGCATTAAACCCTCCTTCCTCTTTTTCCGCCCTTTTTCTTGGTTCCGTCATGAGGAACTGGTGTTACCTCCTCAATCCTTACAATCTTGAAACCTGCCCTGGACAGTGCCCTTATGGCAGATTGTGCTCCAGGTCCCGGGATCTTTGATCTGTTTCCTCCAGGTGCCCTGACCTTGATTATCAGATCAGTGACCTCCTTTTCCTTCAACTTTTCTGAGATCAGATCAGCGGCCTTCATTGCCGCATATGGACTTGACTCATCCCTGTCATTCTTAACAACCATTCCACCAGTTGCCTTTGCAAGTGTTTCAGCACCGGTCTGATCTGTTACAAGTATGATTGTATTATTCTGTGAAGAATATATGTGTGCGATTCCGGTTTTATTCAACTTTTTCTACCTCCTCTGAGTTTTCCTGTTCTGCTGCCTCTGGCTGTTCTTCTTCCTTCTGGTCTCCTGCTATTATCAACCTTACCGGATGCTTGTCATCTATGAAAGGTGAAAATTCACTGTATTCAATGGAATCTTCTTCCATTCCTTCCACGAGAAGTCCTGGCACAGTTACTCTTCTTCCGTTCAGTAATATGTGTCCATGGGTTATCATCTGCCTTGCCTGCTTTACAGTCTTTGCAAGGTTTTTCCTGAACACTATGGTTTGAAGTCTTCTTTCTAGGACACTCTCTATTGTCAAAGACAGGATATCATCCAGTGATGCATTTCCTGTAGAAATTCTGTACCTGTTCAATCTTGCGAGTAGTAGGTTCAGCTGTTTTATTGCAAGGGGATCATTTCTTCTTGTCCTGGCCTGCAATTCTCTTGCCTGTGCCCTTATGGAATCAAGAGTAGCCTGGCTTCTCCATAACTCCTTCTTGTTTTTAAGACCATACAGATTAATAGTCTTCCTTTCTTCGTCTATCCTGTCTTTTTCCCAAGGATGCCTTGGTGTTGAATATAATTTTTTCTGAAACTTTGGATCTCCCAATCAAAATCACTCCTTTTTCCTTTGTACGCCTACTGTTAATCCTTTCCTGCCATTACTCCTGGTTCTCTGACCCCTCACCTTGTGATGGGTTTCATGTCTTATGCCCCTGTAGGACCTTATCTTTTTCATCGTGTTGATGTTATCCTGAATCTGCACATTGAGATCATTGCCTACCAGATTCATGTTCTTTCCCGTTACTGGATCTGAGCGGTTGTTCAGCATCCACGCTGGAATGTCCTCATACTCTTCGGATTCGATATAATCCCTTATCTCCTCTATCTTCTCCTCGCTGAGATCTCCCAGTCTCATGCTCTCATCAATCTCGAGTTTCTTTGTAAGGGTTTCAGCCAATCTGAGGCCGATACCTTTTAGATCTGCCAGAGCCAGAACTACATCTCTTTCTCCGTTAAGATCCATGCTTGCAATTCTTACAATGTATTGGAAATCAGTTTTTTCTTTTTCTTCAGGCATTAATTCACCAGTCCTTTAACATGCTTAAATGTTATCCCTTGCGGTTGCTCCTTATCTTTAAAATATATATATTCTTTTTGTACAGTTTGGCTATTTGTAAAAGGTAAATTTCCTATAATCCCCATCGGTTTTGAATACGCCAAGTCTCACCCCGCTATCCAGCCACCCATATGAATAGTTCAAACACGACAGTGCATTTATGAGGTCTCCGTTTTCCATGAAGTGCATTGCATCGGAGAAATATGAATGTATCATTTCCATTGAACTCTTTGCGAATTCGTAGAGAAGAGTGTTCTCCGGAACCGCTATGGAAAGCACTTCAAGGGCCCTTGTTTCTATTTCAATATATCTTTTGACCTTCTCTTCCAGAGTTATGGCAAGATCCTTATCTGTATGTGGAGTAGTCATTCAGTAAATTCCATATCTGCTTCTGGGTGCCTTCGTCCAGAACCCCTTCTTCCTTTTTCTTGATAACAAAATCTCTTGCCTCGCTGATTCCCTGCCTGGACGCGATGGCATATATCCCTCCAGTAATTGACCCCCTGATGCTATCAGGCAGGGCTTCAACAGCCTTTGACAGCATGAAATTAAATTCTTCACTCTTTCTCATGTCCAGTTTTTTGATCCTCTTTGGCCTGGGCGTTTCATTTCTATCGTTATATCCGTAATATCTTCCCCTGTTGTTCTGACCTGGTTTTCTTGGGGTATACTTTCTTCTTGCCGCCATATTTTTGTTCAATGCAATATGTTAAGGGTGGTTTTAAACCTTGTTGTGTTCTATCGAAATTGAATGATTTAAGATTTCTGGAAGAAAACATGGTAAACCTGGCATCTTTTTCTTATCTGCCCTCATAATTACAGCACTTGAAATAGTGAACTTATGTGCCATACATGTGGAGAATAGGACTTCACTATGTGGCTGTCCACTGGCATCAATGAATAGCCTAAGTACCTGGCAGACTTCATAAGGTCGTATACACTCAATTTGATATTACCGGTCAACTCAAGATGATGAAGGAGGATATATCCATTTTTTGCAACATGGGAAAGTCCTGAGGCCAGATATATTCTGGACTTGAAGTTCCCCATTATGACAAGGTCATACTTTTCCTGAGCATTGAATAACCTGCAATCCATGTTATAAGTTGTAATCTTTTCTTTTACCCCATTAAGAGCTGCACTTTTTTCAAGGTATTCAAGAGCTTCAATATTGAGATCGATACATGTGACATTCTTCACAGTTTTAAGTTTTGCAATTGGCAGTGAGAAATAACCAATACCGGCGAACATGTCAAGCACCGTTCCTGCGCTTATCTTTTTTATTGATGGAAGACCTCTCTCAACTATGTTGCCCTTGCTCATCATTAATCTTGCAGGGCTGGTGATGAAGGTAACTCCATTTTCCAGATACTGGGTATCTCCCTGTATACCTGCAATAAGCCTGAGTCTTGGTCTCCGAACTTCACCCTCGATTCTTCCATCCCTGACATAGACCTGCGTTGCTATGGACTTTTTCACGAGCTCCTTTGAAACTCTTTCCAGTTCCTCATACTCACTGCTGAATATAACTGTACTTCCCATCCTCTGCCACCTGATCTTCCTATTGTTGTCTTTCATGATACTGTTGATCACATCAGGTATTGTGACATCCTCCTTCCTTGAAAATTCCCTTTCACAGAGCAGAGCACTTTTAAATTCTACCCTTTCTCTCACCGGAATTATGACCTTTCCATTTTCCTTCAGAGATCGCAGGTTCCTGATCAACTTTCCCTCTCTTTTTGCCTTCCTTATGAATAATTCTGCATCCTTTTCCTCAACTTCCATCGCAAGGTTTTTCAAATCTGTGAGTAATTGGATCAAACAATAAATTCTATTGCCTTAAAATGAAAAACATAAATTGATAGGAAAAAATATACCTTCATGCTTTCCGATGATCTGTTTAAAAGAGCATCCAGGCTTTTTCCTGGTGGAGTAAATTCACCTGTCAGGTTTTATAAGCCATATCCAACGTATTTTTCAAGGGCTTCTGGCTCAAGGATTTTTGATGTGGAAGGAAAGGAATACCTGGATTTCTGCATGGGTTTTGGCGTTAATTTTGCAGGATATTCCAACACTACCATAGCCGAGGAAATCATGTATTTACTGGATAACACAATCCCAGAAGGAGTTCCCACAGAAAATGAGATAGAACTTGGGGAAATAATACAGAAAGCGGTCCCTTCCATAGAAAAGATGAGATTCACAAATTCTGGAACTGAGGCAACCATGCATGCAATCCGGCTTGCAAGAGCCTATACCGGCAGAGATCTTATCCTGAAGATGAATGCAGGATTTCACGGAGCTCATGACTATGTGCTTGTGAATGCCGGAAGTGGGGCACTGAATTTCGGTACACCTTCTAGCCCGGGAATTCCCAGGGAAGTTGCAAAGACTGTTCTTATTGGAGATTTCAATAATGAGGATTCCATAAGGGAACTTTTTAAATTGCATGGAAAGGACATTGCAGCTGTTATTACAGAGCCCGTACTTGGCAATCTCGGGGTGATTGGTCCTGAAAAGGGATTCCTGAAATTCCTGAGGGAGATTACTGAGGAATATGGTGCACTTCTGATCTTTGATGAGGTAATAACAGGTTTCAGATTCAGGTATGGTGCATACCAGGATATGATAGGAGTTAAGCCTGATCTGACAACCCTCGGAAAGATTATAGGTGGAGGGATGCCTGTTGGCCTCTTCGGAGGAAGATCAGACATAATGGAGAGGATCAGTCCTGAGGGCGATGTGTATCAATCAGGAACGTTCAGTGCCAATCCATTCACTGTTGCATCCGGACTCGCTACCCTGAACT
>JAKAYJ010000046.1 GCA_021816385.1 Thermoplasmata archaeon | reverse complement strand
TATGGCATCCCTTGCAATGTTTAGGGCCTGCTTGTTGACATCAACCTGAACTACGCTGTAGCCATTCTGCGCAAAAACCTGTCCTATTCCCCTGCCCATGGTGCCAGAACCCACAACCGAGACTTTCAATTGATCACCTCAATTGCCATTGAATGCCCACCACCACCGCCATGACATAGGGTTGCAATACCTTTCTGCAACTTTCTATGCCGTAAGGCATGAAGTAATGTAACCACAATTCTGGAACCACTGCTCCCAAGTGGATGGCCAAAAGCAATTGCTCCTCCATTTACGTTGAATCTCTCGTTGTCTATACCTAGCTGGTCTCTCAGCAGGATGCAACCTCCTGAAAATGCCTCATTATGTTCTACAAGATCGAAATCATCTATCTTCCAGTTATATCGCTGGAGCATTTCCCTTGTTGATTTTATTGGTGCCTCGATAAAATCCCTCGGATCCATACTTGATGACCAGAATCCATTGATCTTGCCTATGGGCTTGAGGTCATACTGTTCAACTGCCTTTTCTGAAGCTAAAACCAGGGCTGAAGAACCGTCCGAAATCTGCGAAGAATTACCAGCTGTATGAATGCCGTCTTCATTGAATGAAGGCCTTAGCTTTGAGAGAGTTTCCATGCTTGTAGCTCTTATTCCCTCGTCAACTTTCAGTTCCTCCATGGGAATAATTTCATCTTTGAAGTATCCCATATTTGTGGCTTTCATCGCTCTTTCATAACTCTGCAATGCATATTCATCAACCGCAGTCCTGGTTTGCTTATATTTGGCCGAAGTTTTATCAGCGTAAAACCCCATGGAATTCAGGTAAAATGCATCCATGAGGCCATCATTGTACATTGCATCTGTGAGACTTTCCCTGCTGGAAAACATGTTTTTTACACCGTACCTGAAATTACTTGAAAGCAAGTACGGTCCCCTGCTCATGCTCTCTGTACCACCTGCAACGACTATATCCCTTTCTCCAAGGGCTATCTCCCTGAATCCATTTTCAATTGCCAGCATTCCTGAGGCACATACAACATTGACGGTGTTCTTGGTAACTTCTGATCTTATTCCGCCATATGTGCTACACTGACCTGCAGGGTTTTGACCGTTTCCTGCCTGGATGACATTTCCAAAGATCACTTCTTCTATCAACTCCTGACTGATTTCGGATGATTCGAGCGCACCTCTTATCGCGATCCCCCCGAGTTTAGTTGCACTGATACCTGAAAGAGATTTTCCAAATTTTCCATGTGGCGTTCTCCTTGCAGATATAATATAAATGTCTTTCATTATTATCGAGTGTCAATATTGCAATTTTGTTAATATGCTTTGCAATATTTAATAAGACATATTTAGAAATATAGTTTGTTTGCTCATTCCACATCTGTCTCTACATCAAGGTTCCTGCTGATCCAATCGCTGTAGCTTCCAACATACAGTTTGGGTTTTATCCCAATATATTCCATCGCCAGAAAATTTACACATGATGTTACTCCGGAGCCGCAATAGAGTATGTCACCATCTTTAACATTCCTGAAAAATTGCCTCAACTCATCTCTTTCCTTTATCTTTGCACCATTCATCAGTTCTGTATATGGTATATTTACAGCACCCGGAATCCTGCCTGCTATTCTATCGATTGGTTCCTCCCGTCCTTCGTATCTATATGACTCTCTCGCATCAATTATTCTATGTTTGCCTGACTGGTTCAATATATCTTCATGAGTGGCAATCATATCTGAGTTTAATTCAGTTTTTATATGCCCCCTTATAACCTTTCTTTCTGGACCGGTTTCTACAGGCAATCCTGAGGTCTCCCATTCCCTGAATCCACCGTTAAGAACTCTTACTTTCTTTATACCCATATATCTTAATAGAAACCAGCATCTGCCAGCTCCAGATAAATTATCGTCGTAGCACAAAACCGTGCTGCTGTTTGATATGCCAATTTCCTCAAGCCTCTCCTTTAGCTTATCAATGTCTGGAAGAGGATGTCTACCACCAGTCAATTTAACTTCAGAAGCAAGGTGACCATTCAGGTCCATAAAGAATGATCCAGGAATATGAGACTTCAAGAACTCATTATATCCAAAGTCAGGCTCGGTAAGTCTGTACCTGCAATCCAGGATAACAGCCTTATGAAGGATATTTTTCATCTCGTCAACTGAAATAAAAACGTCAGCTTCCATATACACCAATCTGAAGTTTTAATAAAAACTTTCGTCAGTTCCAGAGGAAAAATATTATAATGCAAATTTGATTAGGTATATACTAAATGAATGATCTTAAACTGCTCACAAAAAAAGAGAGAGATTGCCTGATAGTAATCGGAGATCACAGTAAAGATGAGTTTCCAATGAGGCTTATTGATCTGTCGGATATGCTGAAGGTCAAGCCACCAACTGCACTGAATCTTGTTAAAAGGCTTGAAGGAAAGAAACTGATAACACACCTTAAGGGCATGATTCATCTAACGCATAAAGGAGACTCATTTTATCATGAAATTGAGGAAAATCACAGGATACTGGAGACCTTAATGGTCACATACGGAATGGATATCGATAGGGCATGCTTACTCTCCGAACAGATAGACTATCTCGTGGACCACGATTCCATAGATACAATGTTTCTGAAACTCGGGAAGCCAGAAAGATGTCCACACGGAAGGGCGATTGAACAAATACATGACTAAAGCGAATAATATATTTAGAAAGAATTAAATAGTTTAGTACTATGCTAATAAAATTAATCTAGAACTAATGTGATTGTATATGGATACTGGAAAACAGGCAAATAGACTAATGAAAAGACAGGTTGGTGTCTGGGGTGCAATAGCTGAGGAAATAGCTGCGATGGCTCCGGCATGTGACACGGTTGCATTTATAACATCAGCTGCTGCATTTGCCTTCTTTCTCACACCACTGGCATTCCTTATCGCAACCCTGACAATGTTTCTTGAAGTTAACACTCTTTATCACCTGTCAAAGAGACATGCAAGTGCAGGGGGTTATTATGGATACATTGGAACCGCCTTTGGGCCAACCCCTGCTATTACGAGTGGGTTGCTGTACGTGATGTACCAGATAGCCAGTACGGCAGCAATACCGGTTTATGTAGGTGGAGTTGTGCTTCCAGGCGTTCTTTCCTATTTCCTTGGCATTTCACTTCCTGGCTGGATATGGATTCCACTGATTCTCATATTCATACTTGCTCCCATAGCCCTCTCTATTTTTGGCATAAGACCCCAGATGAAATATGTAAGGATAGCTGCTTTCTTCGAGGTAATATTTCTTGGTGTTCTTTCAGCAATAATAATAGTTGAAGCAAAGGACAATACACTGGCGGTTTTCGATCCGTTCACAAAATCCCAGATTTTCAATAAAGTTGGTGGTCCTCTGAGTGGACTCGGACTCGGAATGATATTCGGGTTGACAAGTTTCATTGGATATGGAGGTTCTGCTCCACTCGGAGAGGAGGCGATGAGCAGTAGGGTGATAACAAAGAGCCTGGTTTTTGGTCTTGTTATAGTTGGTGTTGTACTAACGGAAGTTGCATACGCCTTAACAGTGGGCTGGGGAGTTTCACTGATGTCGTCCTTTGCACAGGCCAACATTCCCGGTATAATAGTTGCAACTGCCTATACAGGAGTTGCAGGAGGAGTTATGTTATCGCTCGTTGCGTTTAATTCTGCTTTTTCAGATTCTGTGGCAATGCAATCCAATGCAGGCAGGGTTTATTTTGCAATGGGCCGTGATGGCGTTCTACCACACTACTTTGCAGAATTGCATGAGAAGTATGTTACACCCCACAAGGCTTTGATGTTTATCGGCACAATGGCATCTATTCTGGCTATTGGTGGTACCATGCTCATCAATGGTATGATGGGGCATTCTTTCACATCTATTCTCTTTAACCTATCATCGAGTGAAATCGTGTCTTCATCACTGGGAAACAGTTTTGATTTTCTTACTACGCTTGCATTATTTGGATTGATCATTACCCATATACTGTTGAATACCAGTGTTATGACTTTATTTGTAAGGTTGAAAGAGAAACATCATGGAATCTACATAGTTGTACACATTACGGAACATTATGTATTACCAATAATAGCCACAGGTATATTTATATGGGTACTGTTTGAATCTATAGTTCCTCCTGTCTTCCCTATCACTGAGGCCGTCATAGGTGCAATTGGTTACCTCATATTCGCAGTTTATTATGCCATGAGGACTGTAAAATTAAAGCCGGAAGTTGCAGCAAGAGCAGGAAGGTCTGTAAACCTCGTAGAGGAGGAAAAATTAGATGAATTAAAAAAGAACGAGATAGAAAATTAAAGAAATGCACAGTTAGTTTTAGAGTATCGAGTAATTTAAATCAACAATTTGGTAGTAATTGTTACACAATACAATTCAATGCAGAATATGTCCCTTCTCAAGCCGTTGGAATTAATACAGAACTCTTTGATCTGTTAATGAGGTTATGCAGGTGATAAAATGTTGAACCCTAAAACAAAAAATTTATAATTTATTGTATTGAGGATTGATGTCATCACGGAAGTCCATACTACTTTCTGAGCTCAATGCTGAAGAATACTTGAAGATTGCACATCATGGAATCATCGCAAGCAACAGGACTTCTGCTTTGGTGGGAATGAATGGCACCATTGACTGGGCATGCCTTCCTAATTTCAACTCTGATCCCATATTTGATTCAATACTGGACAGAAATAAGGGAGGAAGTTTTTCTATTCAGCCAGTTGATCTCGAAGATGTGACATGCAGCCAGTATTACATAGACAATACAAACATACTTGTGACCGAGTTCAAGAAAAAAAATCAGGTAATATTAAGAGTCACAGATTTCATTCCAACCTCAAAATATAGCACGATTAATTTCCCTGAGATCCACAGATACGTTGAAACTCCGGTGGAAGGTGTTGAGATTCGATCGGAAATAAGACTCTCGTTCCACTTCGGTAATTTACCGGAAGAAGTTATAAGACACAAAAATGGGTATATATTCAAATATAAGGATGAATATGTAGGCGTATCCTCTGACTTTAATTTCAAGGTATCTGGTAGCAAGATTGCGGCAAATTTCAAAACAGATAAAAATGGAGGTGGATGGATCATTGTATTCTATGGCATGCAGCACGTACAAAAGACAAATGATTTTAAATCGTTTGACTTAATGGAGGAAACGGCAAAATTCCAGAAAGAATGGGTTTCGGATGGAAATTTTCCACTTATATATAACCACGAGGTGGTAAGATCAGCCCTTGTTCTTAAGGGACTGATATATGAACCCACTGGATTGATGGTCGCCGCACCAACTACCAGTCTGCCAGAGGCTATTGGTGGTGATAGAAATTATGACTACAGATTTTGCTGGGTACGGGATGTGGCATATGTGATAGAGTCCCTTTCAATGCTAGGCTACAAGAACGAATCGGTAAAATTTCTATATGATGTAATGGAAAGGGTAAAGATGGAAGGGCACCTCAAGACAATTTACACAATAAATGAATACCAGAATCTTGAGGAAAAACTCATCAATTATGAAGGTTATATGAAATCATCTCCTGTCAGGGTAGGGAATCTGGCTGCAAACCAGCTACAGATCGATGAATATGGAAGCCTCATCAATGCAATATATCACGTCTCTAAAAATGAAGGAACAATTAATACATATCTATGGGATTTTGTAAGGAATATACTTTCCAAGTTAACCGAGATATGGAAATATGGAGATTCAAGTATATGGGAATTCAGATCAGAACCGTTGAATTATACGTATTCAAAAGTTATTGCATGGTCAGCATTTCAAAGAGGTATTGAGATGTCTAAGAAATTGGAACTTTCAGCTCCTATCTCAGACTGGAAAATTCAGGCTGATCTAATAAAGAAGGATGTCATGGAAAATGCATACAGCTCAAAGCATAATTCATTCATGCAGTTTTATGGATCAGAAAGCACTGATGCATCCCTTCTAAGGATGCCACTCCTTGGATTCTTACCACCAGATCACCCCTATATTCTGGGGACAATAAAGAAGATAGAAAGTGACCTCATGGTAGACGGATACCTTTTTAAAAGGTATAATGACAAGGATAATTTTGTATCTGATGATAATGCATTTGTTCTCTTATCATTCTGGTATGTTGAGGATTTGATTGTTACAGGCAAAGTGAAAAAGGCCAGAGAGGTACTGGACAAGATTATTTCACATTCAAACCACCTTGGTCTTATGTCTGAAGAAATTGATCTGAGCAGTGGTGAACTTCTTGGTAATTTTCCACAGGCGCTGAGTCATCTTGGTATGGTCAGGGCAGCCGTAAGGTTGAACAGGGTTTCTAAAAATTATGGGAAAATCGAACACGAATTGAAGTTTACTTTATATTGAATTAATAATATAGATAAATATGTATATTTTTTATTAGTTTATTATAGTATTTAACTGTTTTTTAAATTTATATAAAATGATTTAGATGTAGTGAAGATTAAAAATGGATAATCCGATAGAACCAAAAGAAAAAAAAAGTAACATGGTGATAGCCATAATAGCAATTGTTGTGGTCATCGTTCTTGTAGGATCGTTTGTTGGCCTTGATTATAAAAATCTGGTCAAGACAACACCTACTCCAACGACATCCAATAATGTGCTATATGTGTATACAGGTGTTAGTGGTCCAGTTAACTCTGAACATCTGCTTGGAGGTTGTGTGATAGCTGAAATGAAAGGTGGATCAACACCTGCCGCTTCAGCTCAGCTAATGGCTTATCTGATGAACCCAGCAATCCAGAAGGCCTGTGAAGCCCATACAGGATTTATACCTGTTGACCAGGGAGCCTACACATCCTCACCAAGCACATCAGTGCCAACCATATACAGTGCAACTAACAAGACCGTAGACGTCACATACTACACCAGCATAAGTACCGCTGATGAATCATACGTAACTGGAGTGATAAGCAATTTCGAAAAAGCATATCCGAACATTGATGTCAGCGTCAGTTTCATAACTGCTGCATCCATGGTCGAGGAAATTTCATCTCTGGTAACCGGTAATTCTCATGCAAATGTTGTGATGACAATTGACAATCTAGATGTTGGAGTTCTGTTTTACGATGGCTACCTGGCATCACTCAATGCAGCAAAGATTACGGCAGGAGAGGGTGTCATAAGTTCAATATCAAGTCTGAACAACTATGAAGTGAATGAATTTGGAGGAGTATACTTCCTGACGCAGCTTGTTAATATACCGCTGGTATGGGTAGATTATACGGCACTTCAGGGCGCTGGAATATCAAAGGTTCCAACAACATATACTCAGCTTTATTCCGATGCAAAGACACTTTTCAAACACTACGGAGTCGGTGAGATAAACATGCAGGGACACGGAGGAGCAAGCACACCTACAGAACTTTACCAGTGGATGGTTCAGTTTGGTGGAAACCCGATGATGTTCAATGATACTGGAGATATCCATGCAATGGAATACATATACAACCTGAGTGCATATTTCTCACCAGATTACAAGACATCTTACTGGGCAACTTACACAGGACTTGCTTCTAACTCCTATTCAATGATGTACTACCAGTGGCCAGGATCTGTCAACCTTACAAAGCTTGGAATGAAATCCTATAATTCTACGGATACAGTAACAAATGAATCACTCGCAGCAATAAATGGGGGAGTTTTCCTCAGGTCACCAGTTTCCTGGATAGGAGAGTGGCAAACCCTTATGGACAAAGCGTGGACACAGATAGTCGTTGACCATGCAACATATACTGACATACCATCAATACTTGCAAGCCAGAACAGCGCACTCTACAACTTCCTGCAGACAAACTATAACCAGAACGTTGCAGACCAGTATGAAAACGGAACATATGCCCCAATAGAAGGGCAATAAATTTTTAAATAACCAAATTTTTTTTACTTTTTAATAGAAATGATTCCGGGAACTCTTCAGGAAAAGTGCGAAGATCCAAATGAAATGAATAAAGTTCACCTGACTAACCTTATGCTAAAAGAAGCTGTCATGCTAGTCAATAAGAATATAGTTATCTTATTAGATACCTATCTAGATTTAAAAATATAAGTTAAATTTTACTTACTTAACTACTTGATACAGAGACCCATCTTCATTGTAAATATTATATCTTTTAAGGCTGAAGCTGATCTTTGACCCTAACTCATATCTCTTGCCTGTTTTCAATATTATGGGAT
>JAKAYJ010000045.1 GCA_021816385.1 Thermoplasmata archaeon | reverse complement strand
GAACGCATTTTTTGGTTGTGAGAACCTCAAAAACTGCTGCAGAGAAAATATTTTCGGAAAAGTCAGGTACAGATGCAAGTACCGGAGATTATGTCTGGGCAGTTCCAGATCTGGTTTACATGCACGATGTTCTGGGTCCCTCCTCAGTTCAGGCACTCAGGAATATTTCTGGTGGCAAGACAAATTATAAGGGAAAGGTAGTTGTTGTGAATGATCATATATTCCCTCCTAAGGATATTGAAAGTGCCCATAACATAAGAATGATGAATGAAAATGCAGAAATTGAAAAGTGGGAAATTATCCCATTTGGAGATGGTATAGAACATACATTACTGATCGAAAATGGAACAATAAAACCAGGAATGCTTGTGGTGGGAACTGATTCCCATACCGTTACTGCTGGTGCGGCTGGTGCTATGGGAGTGGGTCTTGGTTCTACCGATATTGGATCACTGCTGGCAATGGGAAAACAGTGGTTCAGGGTGCCTAAAACCATCCTGTTCAATATAGAAGGGAGCAGGGGAAGGTACATTACTGGAAAAGACCTTATTTTAATGATTCTGAAAGACATCGGAGTGAATGGTGCCAATTATGCTGCCATGGAATTTCACCTTCATAAAAATTCGTCGTTTAACATGGATGATGATCTATCAATTGCAAATATGACAGTTGAGGCAGGGGCAAAGACATGCATCATAAAGAATTCCGGGCTACCGGAAAGCAATGAATTTCCAGAAAGCGATAAAGAGGCTGATTACATTGAAAAGAATTATGATATTTCTGAATTGGAACCTCAGATTTCTATGCCATATTCACCAGGAAATGTAACAGTTGCAAGCGAGCTAGAAGGTACAGAAGTGAATCAGGTATACATCGGGAACTGCTCCAATGGAACGATAAGTGACCTTAGAGAGGCTGCTTCAGTGCTGAGGGGAAAACACGTAAAAAAAGGCGTGAAGATGATAATTATCCCGGCTACAAGGAAAATATTCCAACAGGCAATTAGAGAGGGTTTAATTGATATATTCATAGAATCTGGTGCAACAGTCGGGCCATCTACATGTGGAGCATGCGCTGGCCTGCATATGGGAGTCCTGGCGGAAAATGAAGTGTGCATAACAAACATAAACAGGAATTTCATGGGAAGAATGGGACATCCGTCCAGCAAGGTATATCTTGCAAACTCATATGTTGCAGCTGAGAGTGCAGTGGAAGGTTTTATACATGTGCCAGGTGAATAGATTGGTATCTGTTTTTCTGTTGGGAGACAACATTGATACTGACAATATTGCACCTGGTGGTTATCTGCACCTGCCCATTGAGAAGCAGGTTGAGCACTGCCTTGAATCAGTGATAAATAACTTCTCTGGTAAAGTTACAGGGGGAGATATAATAATTGCTGGTGAAAATTTCGGTACTGGATCCTCAAGGGAGCAGGCACCGGTTCTGTTAAGGACTATTGGAATCAGGGCAGTGTTTGCAAGAAGTTTTTCAAGATTGTTCTTCAGGAACTCTATCAATGTTGGATTGTATCCAGGAATATATAACGGCCATGTTCCATTTTCAAATATGGAAAATGTGGAGATTGATTTTGAGCATTGCAAGATAGAGAGCAAAAATGGAATTATTCTATTCGAGCCGCCTACAGGAATTCTGAAGGAGATACTTGACTCTGGAGGAATGGTTAATTACGCGAGAAAAATGATAGAATGAAGGGCTGGCAGGTTTTGAAGCAATGCCTGCATTTAATAATGGAACGGAATAATTCAGATGAAACTTTTATCACTTTCCTGAAATTTTCACAATTTCTTCAGTAGTAAATCCAAGACTTGAAAGCACGTCTTCTGTATCCTCACCAAGTTCGGGCACATGTTCTTCTTTCTTTGTAGAAACTGGTGTGGCCGGTAGAAAAATATTCCTCCCCTTGAAGCTGACATTATTCATTCCGTTTAATGCATCCTCATCATTAAGAAGATCCCATGGCTTCCTCAGGAAAGAATAAACTATCTGATGGCTGTCCAGTAAGTTGGAGAGTTGGCCAGATTCATATTTCGAGATTATCCCTGCAAGATAGGGTATCAGCGTTTCCCTGTTTTCGTATCTGTTCCTATTGGTAGCATATTTGTTCGAAAAATCTTCTCCAATGCCAAACACATTGCAAAATTTCTTCCACTGCTCATCGGTGGTAACAGCGATGAATATTTTCCTTTTATCCGAGGTCAGGAAGAAATCATAAATTCCCCATGCAAACCCTGCTTCATTGATTGGCAATAATTCCTTCTGATTGATCTGGTATGTTGATATATGCTGACCTATCATGAACATGGCATTTGAAAACAGCGAAGAGTCTATGCTCTTACCCTTTCCTGTTCTTTCTCTTTCAAGAATAGCGTCGTATATTCCTATCACTGCCATTGATGCTGAAAACATATCCACCAGTGAGGCCCCAACTCTCATTGGCCTTTCCTTCAGGCCATTCATGTAGGCTATTCCAGAATCTATCTCTATGGGGTAGTCTAGTGACCTTCTTCCCTCTTTTTTTCCCTTCCCATATCCCCTGATTGAGACATATATCAATCCAGGATTCGTAATCTTAAGGGTTTCATAATCAAGATTCAATCCCTTGAGAAAATCACTGCTGAAATTATCGATTACTATGTCTGCACTGTTTATCAGTCTCTTCAGGGATTCCTTTCCATCCGGTACCTTTGTGTTTATGACAACGCTTTTCTTGTTCCTGTTATAGTAAGCAAATGAACCTGCACTCTCCCCTGTAAGATTTCTTGCAATGTCTCCAACACCTGGTCGTTCCACCTTAATCACTTCAAAACCCATTTCAGACAGTATTAACCCGGCAGTTGGGCCAGCCACTATGTGTCCAAGTTCTACTACTCTGTACATAGCTCATCAGCCTCCTTTATGATCTCATCCACTCCTATTACCCTCCCCTCACTGGCCGATATATCTTTTACCTTCTTCATTAGCGTGGATAGTTCTTCCCTGTTCAGATTTATATTCCTCCCTTCTAGAATCTTCTTTAGCATTGATTTTCCAGTATAAACATTAACAGAAAAGTCCTCACCTTCAAACACGTCTGAAAAGGCCGCGTGTGTTCCAGCAGTGTGTACATATGTATTCTTTCCAATGTTTGGAAGATTCTTCCTGAAAAAGGATTCTCCTGCCTTCTTCAAAACAATTTCCAGAAACTCCTTTGTTAAACTATCAATCCGGTCCATCTGCAATTCGCTATCCATTCCAGTTTCCTTCAGGTATCTTGCAATGATTCCTGTGTCAGTGATTCCATTCCTTTCACCCAGACCCAAAAAAGTGGTATCTATTATATCAGCACCTGCCTCGATACCGGCTATGGCATTGCTCACAGATAATCCATGATCGTTGTGGCAGTGAATTTCTATCTTTGCTTCCGAGACCTTTCTTGATTCTCCCACAACATCCCTGATCATTCCGGGGGTTGCCCTTCCCATGGTATCAGGGAGCTGGATTGTGTCAACGCCCAGTCCAGATAGAGCTCTTACAATTTTCACCAGCTGCTCTGTCCTGTACTGCGTTATATCTACAATACCAATTTCAACCTTCTTTCCAAGAGAAACTGCATATTTCACATTGCTGTATATTTCATCAAGAGAATCATACTTGAAAGGGAAATGGAGAGAAATGTTTGCTCCTGTTGAATCTATAAGATCAATATCTTCCCTTATGGCCCTTCCCAATCCAAAAACTTCGTGAAAGTATCCGCTCCTTGTTACTTCGGATGCAATTATAGTCTCGGATTGGTGTGCCGAAGGATAGGAGATCAATATTCTCTTTATCCCACATTCCGATATTTTTTTTGCAAGATTCAATTTTTCTTCCACGCTGAAACTTATCCCCGGAGCCTGCATACCCTCCCTTAATGAATCATCAGAAATCATGATTTAATATTCAGGATATTTACTTAAATTGATACCCTAACACGTTAGAATATATTGAGAAATAATAAAAAAAAATAAGAATAAAATTTAAAAATTTTTATTTTGCTATGGCTTCAACAAACTTGTTTGTGCTCTTCGGTCCAAGTAATATTAGGACTACTGAACAGATTATAACGAGTATCCATACAAATGTGAAAATTCCATCTGCGTTATGACCTCCTATGAAGAAGGCTATGAACAGCACAAGTATTGTGGTTGAGATCCTGCTTATGGAATAAACAAATCCAGAAGCTGTGGTTCTCACCCTTGTTGGGAAAATTTCAGCATTGTACTGGTGCATGAAGTTCGAGAAGTTCCACAGCATGAATGCAGTGAGGAAACCGAATATTACGGCTTCATCTATTCCGTGAATTACCGCGAAGAATGTACCGAAAACACCTCCCAGAACTGCGAAGAGTATGATCCCCCATTTCCTCTCAATCTTATCGATGATGAATATATTGAATACGCTTCCCACAAGAAATCCGGAGAAAATTACTGCTGCAGCACCTAAAGGATCACTCTTTGGATATGTCACAGTTACCAGCCCTGGTGCAAAGGTTGTAAACCCATAGAATATACCGGACTGGAAGAACATAAAAATAGCCATCATTATAGTCTGATTTCTCACGTCTGGAGCAAATATTTCCTTGTATTTCGAAACGTGTATAGGAGCTTCTATAGTGTCTGTAACTGGAGGGAGTGCTGTCAATTTTGTTTCCCTCAATACTTCTGCCTCGATTACATCCATTTCTTTCTTTGCCTCATCCATCTTGCCGTGAGTGGAAAGCCATCTTGGTGACTCTTTCAGTCTGAATCTTATCAACCATACAACTATACCTGATGCTCCCATGAACCACAGTGGAATTCTGAATGAATAATATCCTAGTCCAGCTGTCAAGGCTGTTATGTA
The DNA here is from genome assembly GCA_021816385.1 of Thermoplasmata archaeon. Next base: position 3,362 of record JAKAYJ010000045.1, on the reverse strand, counting down.
TATTATAAGGGGTGCCGCTGTGACTGCTATGGTATAGATAAGGGCCAGCCAGGCTCCTCTCCTCTTCCTGACAAAGATCTCTGTTCCATAACTGTCCACAAGTGGAAATTCTCCACCTACACCTATTCCGCCGATCAACACAAAGACTGCAACGAGTTGCCATGAGTCCATGAAACCAGCGATTATCATACCAAGACCGAAAATCAACTGGTTATATAGAAACACAGCTTTTCTTCCTCTGGTATCTGCCAGTCTACCAAAAAATATAGACCCCAAGAACTCTCCCACAAAGAAGAAAGCAGGTAGAGCATAAGTTGCAAGAACTGAGGTACTTGATATTGCAAAATATGTTGCAACCAATCCAAGTATTGCTCCGTTTCCAAGCAGCATTAAACTCTCTGCCCACTCTCCACTTGTCAGCATTAGAGCAAATTTCACGTGAAATCTGCTATATGGCAGTCTTTCCAATCTTCCGGCAATATTATTCTCCGGATTCGAGTCATTTTCTACCATGGTGGAATAAAACTTCAATTCTATATATATTGAGATTATAACAGGTTAGGGGTAATATTTCCAGTAAGTCTCAAATTAGCTTTAAATATTGTTCAAATTTTATTTTATGTATATTTATTGCATAATTCTGTTGGTACCATGATATATACAAATTAACCAAGAGGTAAAGGTTCAATGTATTCGGATCATTTAATTCGGTTGGTTTGTAAATTCAGTCTGATTGAACCAAATACTTTTGAATTGATAAATTTATAAGCCATTTTAGTATTTCCCATAATCTTAGAAAGGAGGATTAATTAAATGGCTGGAGGAAATTCGTTGGCAATCATTGCTGACAGAAAGACTGGAAAAACATACAAGAAAGAGATTAAACCTGAAAACCTTAGTCTGCTTAATGGAAGGAGAGTTGGAGAAGAGATTGATGGAATATTTTTTGAAATGCCAGGTTACAAGTTGAAGATAACTGGTGGTTCATCAATAGATGGGTTCCCTATGAAGCCCGATCTTTTCATACAGGGTAAAAAGAGAATACTTGTCACATATAATAAAGGAAACAGGGGGAAAAGTGGACTGAGAGAGAGAGTTACATTCAGGGGCGCTATTGTTGGACCTGACATTTCCCAGTTGAATTTTATTGTTACCCAATATGGACCAGATCCACTGGAGAAGCCTGAGGAAACTAAAGAATGAGCAATCAGTTGCCACAGCCTGTGGTAAATATAGGAATGGTAGGTCACGTCGATCATGGTAAGAGTACCCTAACCAAGGCGCTCACCGGGAAGAAGACAGACATACATTCTGAGGAAATAAAGAGAGGAATATCCATAAAATTGGGATATGCAGACACTCCAGTCTATGTCTGTGAAAATGGAGAAAAGGTTTATTCGAATAAGCCAATGAATGAAAATTGCAAGCTCGAAAGGGTCATTTCATTTGTAGATGCTCCTGGTCACGAGACCCTGATGGCGACAATGCTCTCTGGTTCGTCTATTATGGATGGCGCACTTCTTGTAGTAGCAGCCAATGAAAAATGTCCCCAGCCACAAACAAGGGAACATCTTACTGCGTTGGAAATAATGGGAATAAAAAATATAATAATTATCCAGAACAAGATTGACCTGGTTACAAGAGAAAGAGCACTGGAGAACTACAGGGAGATTAAAAGTTTTGTCAGGGGTAGCATTGCTGAAAATGCACCCATAATACCTGTTAGTGCCTATCACAACAAGAATATAGACAAGGTTTTTGAGGCTATTGAGGAATATATTCCAACACCAAAGAAAAGCAAAGAACTGGACCCACTTATGTATGTTGCCAGATCCTTTGATATAAACAAACCTGGACTGGCACCTTCAGAACTGAAGGGAGGCGTCCTTGGTGGTTCCCTTGTTCAGGGGACACTGAAGATAGGCGATGAAATTGAAATTGCGCCTGGAATACAGCAGACAAAGGGAAACAAGAATGTCTGGGAGAATATTTTTTCAGAAGTTTCATCACTCATGGCAGGTTCAAGCTCATACAACGAAATTATACCTGGCGGACTCTCGGCAGTTGGTACATATCTTGATCCATTTTTGACCAAAAATGATTCCCTGACTGGAAGGATTCTAGGAAAGGCAGGAAAGGTTCCAGCAGTTGCAACTTTCATAGTTGCAGATTCACATCTCCTTAACAGAGTGGTTGGTTTCGACGAGGAAATGAAAGTTGAACCAATTAAAACGAGGGAAAGCGTCATGCTTACCTTTGGTACATCAAACACCATAGGAATGATTTCCAATGCAAGGGAAGATGAGATAGAGATAATGCTCAGATATCCAGTTGCTGTCCAGCAAGGTGAGAGGATATCCATAGGAAGAAGAATAGCAAACAGGTGGAGACTGATCGGTTACGGATCAGTCAAGTCTTTTTCATAATTGCACATCTGCCTGATGAAACATGACTGGCATCTGGGTTTTGCCCTGCATATATCCTTGCTGATTTCAACAATTTCCCCATGAAAATTTCTTAAATCATCAATGCCAAGATTTTCTTCTATTTCCCTGCCAAGACGGTAGGCTTCCTTCATGCCCGGTCTGATTATACCAATTCTCGAAAATAATCTCTCAGTGTATTTATCCACGACAAATACTTTCCTGTTGAAGGCGTATAGCATTATATCCTGCATTGTCTCAGTTCCGATTCCGTTCAGGCTCAACAGGAACTCTTTTAGGTCATGATCACTGAGCTTATCCAGCTCCTCTATGCCTCCAAATCCCTCTATCGCGCTGCAGACATCTTTCAGATACCTTGATTTCTGGTTGAAGAAACCTGCAGGTCTAATGTGCTCCCTGATCTCTTCAACATTAAGATTGGAAAGTACCTTGATGCTATCCAGATCATTTTTTGCAAGACTCCCAAGCGCCAGTCTTACATTGTTCCACGTTGTATTCTGTGTAAGAATTGCACCTATTATTATCTGGTCACGTGTTTCGGCTGGCCACCATCCAAGGTCACCATATCTTTCCTTCAGAATTTCATGTAGTTCTGAGTAGTCCATCCATACATGATATATTCATTATAGGTAAGATTGACTTTTAAAATCATAGATGACCGCATATTAATTAAAAGATTACACAATTTGCGGATTTTTAGCAATTTTCCTTCATTAATATGGAGAATAAACGGTAAAAATCAATAAAATATGTATTTGTCTGATTTGGTAAGACGAATTATTATTTTTATTAAAATAATACTATATCCCCAACAGGGCAGTTTTACTATGTTTACTAAAAAAGGAATAAAAATATTTTAATACTAGTATGTGTATTAAGTATTGGTAAAAATGGTAGGCATAAGCGAATTGTCGAAGG
>JAKAYJ010000044.1 GCA_021816385.1 Thermoplasmata archaeon | reverse complement strand
CCGATCTGGAGTGATATGTCCATCAATGATTTCACGAGATACATAGACTACCATTGCCTCTACGAGATCATTCATTGTAGGTAATTCATAAAAAGGCTTCCCTGACATCAACAGATAGGAAAGATAGCGATTCATTCTTTCCCATGCATACGTTTCAAAATACAGCCAGAGTCTTTTAGACATTTTTATCAAATGTATATACAACTCAAACATATAAGCACTATTGATTATCACAACGTGCATGTTTTTATAGAACAACAGTATATCACATTGTGACATCACAACATGTAAAGAGAGTATGCGTAACAATATATCCTGAAGAACTTGCAATCCTCAAGAAAAAATCTAGAGAGAGTGGGCTACCCCTATCGAGATATCTTGTATTGAGATCCCTTGACAAACTCAAGGTGAAATAATTCATGAAAGATCTTCGAAGCTTTGGTGGTGATGAAAAGTGAGTGAACAAAGAAGTATATCTGAATTGAAACAGTATGCGTTAAAACTACCTGAGCCGGTCAAGACCTTGGTGTTAAGCTGCAAGGATAAAATGAGCGAGGATGAGTTTCTTGTGAAGTTCCTCGAATGGAGGAAAATCCTAAAAATGGAGGCAGAACGGAAATGAAAAAAGGAAATAAAGTAAAACCAGAGAACACTGATGTTACCAATAAAGATAGTGCAGCTGGAAATAAAAAGATTGCTGATTGGGAAATTGAAGGCCTGCTGAACGAATTCACGGAAAAGGGACGGCGCGAGGCCTGTACGTTCTTTATGGAGAACTGGAGTTCTATTTTGAAGGCCTATCCACATAAAGAATTGAGCATTTTAGGTTTTATCCAGGACACAATAACAGAATTGAAAAGTAATTCAGTGAGTCATTCAGTAATTAAAGAACTGGAGCAGTTCCTACGTGAAAAAAAAGTCCAAATATCGGATAAAAAACCAATAAATGGAAAGAAAAACAACGGAGAAAAAGACAACGTTGCGATCATACACAAAACAAGGTTTACAGTAGAGGGATGGCACTATGCGGAATTTAATGATAATGGAACTTTAAGATTCCTAAAATACAAGGATGGTGTTGCGGAAGTTGTAAATTCTGTTGAAATTCCCGATCCTGAAGATCCGGAGAAAAAATACAAAGTAGTTCCGGCCCCTCAGATAGCACAAACAAAAAATGACAGGATTCTGCAAGAGCAAACAAACGAGGTTATTAAATTTCCCACAAAGCCCGTTGATTATGGGACAGAATATACCTTTTATTCTGAGATTAAGGCATTTCTGCACAGATATATCGAACTCAGGAAAGAGGATGAAATATTGCTATCATTATACATGATGAAAGCTGTTTTATACGATGCCCTGAAGGATTCCTCGTTTCCATTTATCCATGTGATAGCTCCATACGGAAAGGGAAAGTCCCGATTGCTTACTGTTATGTGCGAAACAACGCCATATGGCTTTTATGCAATAGACATTAAATCAGCACCACTGAAAAGGGTTTCAGAGCTGTACCAGGTTATTTTGTTTGTGGACGAAAAGGGGCAGATGGATAATGAAACATCCGCAATGATAAACGCCAAATATAACCGAAATTCCATAGTCCTGAATGCAAATAAGGAGATACAGCAAGGATTCAGTTCGATCATAGGCTATTCTATCTATGGGCCTATGGTATTGGCAGGGAGAGAGCCTTTTAATGATGACGCAATTGAATCAAAGAGTTTACAGATAAATCAGGATTTCCAATTAACCAGGACAGACATCCCCCGTAAGATTAAAGGCAATATACAGGATGAATTTCTTTCAAAAGGTAGGGAACTGAGGGGCAAGCTTCTACAATTCAGGGTTAACTGGCACGATCGGATCAATAACATAAAGCCAAGTCAGTTTTTCAAGGCATACGAAGACAAAACGGAAGCAAGGTTGTATGAGGTCATAAGTTTCTTTGAGGATTTAATAGAGCTCATGCCTGAACTGAAATCTGATATCCAGGAAGTACTGGAAACTCAGATAATTCGTAATGTTGAAGTTGCCAGGGAGACACCGAACGGAATCATTGCAGAAACGGTGCTTAGTAAAATGGACTCTGATGAAGACTTAGTTGAATATGCAATAAATGGAAAGAATTATCGTGGAATCTATCTAAGTGCCATCTACAGTGATATAGGCGAGAATTACAAGCAGAGAGCCGGAAGGATCCTTGTTGCACTGGGGCTCAAAACGGACAGGCCAAGAATAGAATGCACAAGGAAGGGTAAGAATGGAGAAGAGGAGAATGTCAAAAAAAGATATTCAATTGTGCGGATACCTGATGAAAAAAAATTAAACGAGCTAAAAGCACGGTATGACCCCACATACATTAAGTCGATTTTATCCAGTATTTTACAGGTTCCTCATTCAACGCTGGACGAACAGGACGAACAGGACGAACACATGGAAAATACCCCCCCTAAAGACAGTGATAAAAAAGATAAAAAATATAAAAAAGACCGTATTCTAAAGGATGGCAAACCAAAAAAAGATGTAAAAGGAAGGGGGTATTCCCCTGGTAATAGTCCTAATAGTCCTAATCGTCCAGCATCACAAACTGAAGCCGTAAATTCCAGTGCCCAGAATGAAAAACTATCATTCGCATCAGTTGAAGAGGCCAAGAGTAAACTTGACGCAATGGGTTTTGTTTATACCTACGAATCCTCAGGCGACCCTGAAACACCGGATGGTAAGAAATGGAAGGTATGTCTTAAAGGCAAGATGTCAAGTTTCACACCTGAACAGCGAGAACGACTCAAGGCAGAGAACCGGTTTAAGGTGTATGAAGCACGGGAAAATCCACAGGTGTGGGTGCATTTCTATGTAAAAGGAAGTGACTCACAATGATACAGTACACTCTTGATAATTTCAAGGATTTCATCTGCATACTTGAACCGTTGAATGACGGTATGATTCTCGTATCTATCATGAAGGATTTCAATGCATCTTGGTATGATCGGGATTGGTATTTTCATGCCCAGGATATAGTACACGTGCCTGGTGATCTTGCAGCACTGCTCATTAATCGGGGCATAGCAAGGAAGATCAGCATAAACAGGCAATCAAAGTCCATTATTTTACAGGACGGCAACCGACTGCCTGAGTCGGAAAAGAGGTGAAAAAATGTATGGAACGCAAAGAAATGAACTGAGAAAACCAGTAAACAACCAGAGGCATGAGACACAGGACAACCATGAAGATGGCCCCAGGAATTACAGGAATCCAGATCCGCTTAACTGTGGAATTGAAGGGAAATCTGCCACTATCACCATGATTGATGGAAGGATAGAATCCGGAATAGTGAAAGTCATGGGCCAGTATTCCATATCCATGGAAGCTGCAAACAAAAGGATCCTGATTGTGAATAAATCAGCAATCATAACAGTGAGCGTGAACCTATGATCACCCTGGATGAATACTCACTGACAGAGGACCAGAAAACAAAAGTGCAGCAATACATCAAGGTCCTTACCTCGACTGAAGCAATGCCGTTTAAGGCCTGCCCTTACTTCGACAGGTGCGAGGATCAGGTATGCCCAATGGATCCTAACAACCAGGACATGATATGGTACTCCAATGAAGGACCATGCTTTAATCCTGAGTTCAAGGAAAACCTGAGCGTAATCAACCAGAAAAAACTTTCAAAGAAGAATGCCCAGGGATATTTCACTTTTGAAATGCTGAACCGTGATATAATCATAAGAAGAGGCATCCAGGGCATTGATCCTGATGTGCCTGAAGCAATAGAAAAAAGAGGCCAGGAAGCCATAGATTCACTGTACAGGAACAGGAAACAGGCATGGATTAGGGATCATCCTGAACTCACGGAAGAGCAGAGGGAAAAAATGAGGCTCAAGGCTGCCATAGGAATCGAAGCTCTGAACAAGTACAGGGAAGGTGATCAGAAATGATACCATTAAGTTATGATTTGAAAACAAAGAGGGGTTTTGTAGTTTGTTTTTCTGAAGTGAAAGAACAAGTTAAGGTAATTACACCCTATCCATCTGACAAGTTAGAAATAACACAACCAAAGGATCCCATTAAAGTCAATCATATTGGAGGGGATCAATAATGCCTCAGTTCAAAGCGATGGATGATCGTGTTGTTATTACAGAACAAAATTTTGATGGGAAAGGCAGCGATCGGATCGTTCATGTCTATACACGCCAGGATGAGAAAAATATCATGAGATTATGGTGTGATATTGACGGTACTTTCAATTGTCCACATACAGAATGTGCATGGACTTCCCCCGCTGTCCAGGAAATGGTACAAACACATGCATTTGCTGAAAGTAAAAGGGAGAGTAACACGAATTATGAAGACTGAAATTATATTCACTGCCCTGGCACTCTATCTATTCATATGCCTGGTATTGGTTTTGTTTTTCCCTTATAATTTCATGCCATTCCTGGTGAGCAGTATGTGGAATATAGTGATGGTATTCATGCCAATATTCATCCTTTTCACGCTTTTTATTTGGTGCATATTCAATGAAATTCATGGAGATTATATGGTAAAATATGATTAATCGCATCGATCAGCTGATCAAGGATATCATCGAGGAATATTTCCAGGATGGCCATACGAGAATATCAGCAAGGATCATAGCAAAGAAAACAGGCATCACGCTGCAAAAAGTTACATATTGCATCAGGAACAATCTCCAGGGTGAGTACAAGATTGAGAAAAGATCACGGGGATTTGTCGTAGTCAGACAATATGAAAAGGAGGGTGGTAATAAATGAAAGACAGTTTTGGATATTGGATCATTGAGCCCGGGAATATCGTTATACCTTGCACGCATGGAATCAATGATAGATTTTTTGAGCTCCAGTACGGGTTGAAAAAACTGGGTTTTATAGATGCCAAAAATGAGGCCTTAATTCCTTTTAAAGTTTCATCTAAAGGATTTGCCCCTGAAGCGACAGTCTCAGCTTATTGGTTATCGGTAAGATATGAAGAAATGTTCGAAAAGGATCCATCAGATTATGGATATGACAGCAAGGAAGAAGTGATGCGCACATTACTGATGAATGATTTGGAATGGTTGAGGACCCATCTTAAGACGCCTGGTAAGATAGATGGCAGGGGGTACAATCCCAAGAGCCAGGGTAATCTGAAACTAAGTTCTAAGAGGAATGGAAAAAAAGGAATAAATAGGAAATAATGGAAAAACATTCTCTCGATTCCATACATTTTCTCCATGTTGTATCATAATCATCATGATCGCATGAAGAGGGGTATGGCCATGAAGAAAATTTTTTGTCGACCATTTGAGGATCCTTTTTTCATTCCTGGAGATCTTTTCAGATAAGGGCCTTCATATATGTTCAATTGGTATATTCTTAGTAGATAGCGATGATTCAAGGGTTAACAGGGTTAACAACCATGATATCGTTAACCCGTTAACCCTCTTTTATAGGAGTGTATTTTGAGAACCTGTAAATTATGAAAAGTTTATCATGAATTATCTTACTAAATTTTCATAGATCGGCATTAACAAGATGTTTTCAAAATTCTAATTTATACTTAATTCACACGTTTGCTCAATGAATGAAGTTCTCTTGACAGCCTTTCATGAGCTATCTTTTGCAGTCGGAGAAGTATGCAGCTGACAGTTCTATTTTTTCATCGGCTGCCTGTATTAACTGATGTGCGGTTATACCTGGAAGAAAAGCAAGAACGATTTTGGCTTTTCTCTTGGCAACCTCTATTGCAGGAACGAAATCCGCATCACCTGCAATCAAGACGAGTCTTTTTGTTTCCAGGGATCTTTCAATCAACCTCGTTGCAAGTAAAACATCCACCTTTTTCTGCCGTGGGATGTTCACGACACCTTCGCAGTTTGGACAGGTTCTCCCCTCCATCTTTACGTATCCCAACTCCACCTGAAAACTCTTGAGGTAGCTGAGTTTACTGAGGAATTTCTGTTTATTGTCCTTATTTTCCTTCAATGGTAAAGCATCAAAGAAATAAGTCCTTGATCTGGAATCGTTGGCCAGCTTGTCTGAAAGCTTTTCATAATCCACCCCCTTAATTCCAAGAGAATCAATAACATGCTGGAGGTGCATACCGTCAATAAAAACATCAGACTCAACCATTGAAACACCATATAATAAATTGATACCCGTGTCCCACATAGAGGAACGGGGAGTATTGATAATTATGTAACGTAAAGAACAATATAAACATAATGTTTTGAAACGCATCGAAAAAATATGCAAATACATGATTCCCCCTGAATGCATATATGGTCTTCAAGTTGGTTCGCAGCCTTATATGCAAGCATTTTCAGAACAGATTCAACAGGTATGAAAAAGTTAATCGTGGTAATCGGGTTTTATCCGGTCATCGGATTGCCTATGTAGGAAAACATGACTACCTTTTTGTCGCAATACAACAAAGCCTATTTTGCTTAGAGTCTTTATGTCTTCTTCCCGGAAACAATTGGAAGATTAGGCATCCACTACCACAGCATTGATGTCTTCAGGAGCAGGTCTGTTCAGAACCTTAAGGGATTCAAGATACAATTCTATGGCTTCCCTTGCATTCCGAAGTGCCTCTTCCCTTGTTTTACCCTGGGTATGGCAACCCTTTAATGAGGGAACATGGGCATTAATGTAGCCATCCTCACCATCCTCAAGGATAACAGTGTATTTCATTGATGAAATATCCATATTTTAAACATAAAGTTTTCTTGTGGAATGGACGGTCGCATCTCACCGATATTGAAAAATTATGATGGAAGCTTAATAATTGCCTTATCATCAAGTAAAGAATCGACATACTCCCATCCATCATTAATAAATTTCTCGACTTCCTGAAGTGATATGACTTTTTGTTTGTGGCCATTATTGAGACTCATACCCCTATGTTCCTGTATCTTCTTTTGAAGCTCATCATCAGATAAGTTTACCAGATCCTTTATTTCAGGATCCGTGAACCCGAACCACTTAAGAGCTCTTGATGTAAATTGTTTTTCTATACTTTCAACGTCCTCTTTAGTGATCGATTCAGCAGGTTCCAGGAACTTAGACGCTTTGAGATAAGCAGTCCTCATTTCCTCTATTTGTTCAGGTACAAGACGTTTATTCGTTGAATATACCGCCTCAATATTGCCCCGATGTCCCATGAAGAACTGCCTCCATGAATGTGATATCAAGCCGTTATATTCTGCACGGTCCATCCCAGTGGCAAAGAATGATCGTAAGACATAAGGACGCATTGCAGGGCTTTTTGTTTCATCCCCCTTAGCATCTACCTGAGTTTTGTAAAAACCCGCTTCAATTATGACATCCCTGATTTCCCGGGAAACCAATAAAGTACGTAGAAATTTGTATTTTGACTTTCTCTCTTTAATTTCCTTCTTATCATCAGTGTATGTGAATCCTCCCCTTGTATCTATTTTAAGCAGTGGAGAATCAGGGCTGAGTTTTTCTCCCCCTTTCCTCCTTTCCTGAAGGTACTCTATTATGTTTTTACAGCCATAGTCATTTAAGAAGGTGAAATACCTGTTATCTGTTTTACTCAGTGAACTACGAACGTTTATTTTTGCAGGTATGTTACGAAATTCCATTTCATCAATGTCAAGATCTTCGAGATCACTAAGGATCAATCCATCATCACCCTCATAACTTCCCAAAACTTCAGGACGAAGTCCTGAATAAGCCATAAGACAGATTGACACTTTCCCCCTTGAAAAAGCCTTGAATACAAGGTTTCTTACGTCTTCAGGGGTAGGGACCTGCTCATCTTCAGTGGTTTCGTTCTTATTTTCATTCTTTATTTTTATGTTAATTCTGTAGTTAATATCATTGAATTTCAGGAAGGAATTGATTGAATGTTTAAGTTTGCCAATATAGGCACCTCTGCGTCCTTTCATGGTCATTCTGTTAGAAAAGTCCTGGAAGTTGTTTTTAAGGGTTCCATCAATGGCCTGGTTGATAATATCGTCAGGTTCAATTTTCAATGTATCGCAATATAATGCGAAATTCCTCCTTGTCATGTCCGCTGTAGTAACTGCCCCTGCCCTGCAATTCAAGTACCATCGATTTACCTTCTCATTCTCATAGATTTTTTTATATTTTTTTCCATTCATAACATGATAATTGTTAGGATTATTTAAAGGATTTGATTAAAACTATTAATCGCATACCTCCCTCTGCATTTTAAAAATATATCAAAAGGCCAGTTATTTCTTGAGAATCTCAATGAGTGCACTGGCCTCTTTGATGGTTAATTGAGAAAATTCGCTCTTTCCGGTTTTTTTCATGTAGTTCA
>JAKAYJ010000043.1 GCA_021816385.1 Thermoplasmata archaeon | reverse complement strand
CCTGCGGTCTTACATTACAGTTCCTACCTAAACTACGCCAGTTCAACTACAACCAGCAGCAATTCAGAGTCTAACCAGGCGCAGGAGCTAGTTTCCCAGCTTGAGACAACACACCAATCCCTTACCATAGTGGTAAATGGAAATCCAATGTCTAATTATACACTTGCAAGAGAGACTTTTCTATTGAATTACATGATCAGAAATGCTGATAAGAGTGTATATAAAACAACAGACCCATTTACAAGCTATTCTGATTATATCGACAACACAACGATTAAAAGTTACGGTAACCAGATAAAGGCCAATTACTTGAATGTAAAAAACAACAGTTCTAAGATTTACGGATTTTCTTATGACTTCTTTATTAATTGGAATACGTTAGATTTCAAGGAGAGCAAAATACAGCAGGCAGCCAATTTGAGTGGATATAATGGATCAAACTATGAAAGTACCTTTGTTTCAGATGTTAAATCTTCATATGCAGAATTTGCGGGAAATGGTAAGGAGACAGTATTTCATGCCATAGTAGAGGACGCAAGAAACTCATCCTTCAGCACATTACCAATTACAACTTACATACTGCAGGATGTTAACTTTCTAAGTTTTGATAATTCAACTTCATTGAGCAGAGCCACTGCAAATTATATTTCCAATTCAAGCGGGTTCAATATTTCATGGAATCTGGTATACTCAGCAATAAATTACAGTAACCCGGGAAACGGATATGTTACCAGTTTTGCATTACTCGGTGCTCCTGGTTACCTGATCAACCAGACAGTGAGCCCAAATCATAAAATTTTCATTGTATCAATTGAATTTACCGCACCTTCAGGGTTCGAATATAAGAATGGTTCATCACCCGCTCAGGAATTCTATCCCAGATTGAATTCGTACACAGATCAGGTTTTTGGAAACAATGCAATAGTGACAGGTAACGGAGCTATTGCTTATCAGACTGCACAGGTAACAGCCAAATCAGGATTTGCCTTTGGTCTTATTTTCATATTCCTGCTGATTGCAGTCTTCATAACCCTGGTTTCATACTGGGCCTCTATTCTTGGGTTAATATTTGTAGGTATTTCATTATTACTGGGCTATGTTTCAGTTTACATCACTGGTTTTCTAATTGGTAATGTAAGTTTCATTGTAAATTACACATTGACCGCAGTTATACTTGGTGTTTCAACAGATTACCTTGTATTTCTAATAGCAAGATACAGGCAGGAATTGAGATCGGGGAAGAGCTATGAGGAATCACTTGAGATCGCTATTAACAGGGCTGGAAAGGCAGTAATTATAAGTGGAATAACAGTAGCCGTTACACTACTGACCTTTTCCCTTGTCCCATCATTCTTTGACTGGGGGATTGTTCTCTTCCAGGCAATAATTTTCACAGTAATTCTTCAGACAACATTGCTGCCAGTAGCAATGAAGCTTCTATCAAAGAGGCTTATAATGAAGATAGGTTCTAAACCACAGGGAGAAAACCATCACAGAAAATCTATATTCTACAAGACAACTTCCTTCTCATCGAGCAAGAAGTTTGCGGTGGCTGCAGTCATTATAATTCTGGGAGCCGCAGGAGGATACTTCTTCTTTACAGCTCCTACTACCTACAATTTTAACACTGGACTTCCCCAGTCACTCAGTTCTGTTCATGGATTGAATGAGATTGAAGACAACTTTGGAGATGGAGTCATATTCCCAACGTACATTGTTTACAAGAGTAATTTCAAAGGTGAAAATCTTACTCACAACCAGATTGGCATTCTGGAGAACACAGCTAAAAGAATTTTGTCGTATACTGGAGTGTCCTCGGTAGAAGGCCCTTATGTAAGTGGAATGAAGATTACAAATTTTTCATCTCCCAGTGCATTTGCAATCGATAATGGAAGATACTATCTCTTCATAGTCTCCTTAAGCAGCTCCCCATATTCAAAGGAATCCATATCTACTGTAAGTTCTATGAGGGCTAACGATTCTTTCATTGTGGGTGGAATCACTTCCTCAGTAATTGATCAGCAGGCTTCCAATATAAGAACATATAGCGAACTTGAGATATTCATAATCATTGCGATTTTCCTCATTCTACTGGCATCTTTCAGGAAATTGAGATATCCAGTAATCTCAATAACAGGAACATTCTTCAGTATATCCTGGAGTACATTCATTCTATACCTTTTATCAAACTACGTGCTTCATATCCAGCTGATATATCTGATTCCAATAATCCTGTTCATAATTCTCTTCAGCCTTGGTAACGACTACACTGTTTTCATTACTTCAAGGATCATAGAAGAGGTGCAGAAAGAAGATTTTGAGGAGGGCTTGAGGAAAGGGATGGTAGGAAGTGCAAAGACTGTTACCTCACTGGGATTGATACTTGCTATTTCTCTTGGCTCACTGGCTTTTATTCCAGTTGCATTCCTGGAGGAGCTTGGACTTGCATTTGTTATCTCACTCATAATAGATACATTCGTAATAAGAACCTTCTATTTTCCTTCAATGCTATCCATCTTTCATGGAAATAGAGAAAAACAGTAAAAATATATTAGTCATATCACAATTATTTTTAAGTGATATTCAAAAATAACTTTCTTACTATACATTATTCAATGGATACGGACCAGGGGCTAAAAAGAAGTAATAATGAAGACAGTGCAGATATGCAAACCGTAGAATATAGAAATGAGAATGAATTTCTTATTGCTGCACTGGCAGATGGGGTTGGTGGAATGCCGGATGGGGAAATTGCCAGCAGGGAGTCGGTAAGTGTCTTCATTCAAACGATCACAGAGGAAATAAGGTCTGGTGCGTTTAGTTCTGGAAGTATAAGTTCCATAAGAAAAGGCATGATTCAGGCGAACAGTTCTGTACTTTCAGTGAACCGAAAAAAGAAGAGTTCAGAGTATATGGCCAGCACTCTTACAACTTTTGTTATTCACGATAAGACTCTTTCTTTTGCAAATTCTGGGGATAGCGAACTAATGCTTTATGATGGAAAATTGAGGGTGCTGAGTGAAGTTCACAGGGAGATTTTCACGGGCTATCTCACATCTTGTATCGGTGTTGACAGAACTCCCGAAATATTTACCGGTTCTATTGACCTTCATGATAGGGACATGATACTCCTAAGTTCAGATGGGCTGACCGATATGGTATCAGAACAAAATATTTCTGCTGTCTTAAGCAATTCAGAGAAGGCAACTGATGAACTTATCACTGAACTGAAAGAAGCGGCATTTTCCAATGGAGGTATAGATAATATTACGATGATCCTATGCAGGGTAGAGGAGAATAAGACCAAATGAAATTAGACAGTCTTAGAAAGATATTCCTGTAAACACGAATGTTACGTAAAATGAAATTTAATAGTCCAATCAGCATTACCGTATTATGGTTGTTAACATCCAGCGGCAAATAGAAAGTGTAGATGCTTTACGATTAACGTCTGCTAGAAATATGTTGAACCAATTTTGCAGTTATATTTCAGAGAATAACCCGAAATACAACTGGGTTGGAGTTTACGTATTGAAAAAAAATAAGCTGATACTTGAAAGCTATGTCGGAAAACCAACCATTCACGAAGAAATCACCATAGGAGAGGGATTATGCAGTCAGGCCATTGTCCAGAACGACGTGGTAAATGAACCTGATGTGACTTCCAATTCGAAGTACCTTGCCTGTTCACTTGAAACCAGGTCTGAACTTGTAGTCCCGGTAAGGTCCAATGGTGTTCCAGTTGGAGAAATCGACATTGATTCGGATACACCAAAGGCCTTTACTGAAGAGGATGAGAAATTCATATCAAAACTTGCTGAGTTGATATCTGAGCATGTAAAAGTTCTGTCAGACTGAAATGGCTTCAAAACTAAATAAAGAACAGTACAGATCGTTATTTGAACTTTCTATTGTACAGTTTTTAAGATTGACTGGAATATTTTTTGTCATTCCGTTGATAGGCGTATACGCATCTAAATTTACACATAATGGTATACTGATCGGGCTTGCTCTTGCATCTTACGAAATATCCATGGCAGTAATGCAGATTCCAAGTGGATATATATCAAAGATTATTGGAAGGAAGAATTACATATATTTAGGACTATCCCTGTTTATTGCAGGAAATATATTGAGTTATTTGGGAAGCAATATATGGATCCTTATCGCTGGTAGATTTATAGCTGGACTGGGAGCAATCAGTACTCCTATTACATCTCTCGCCATAGACATAGTCCCTGAAGACAGAAGAAATACCGCAATGGCCGTAACCGGTATAGGAATAGGATTTGCTTTCATGGGTGGGATAGGTTTTTCACCACTTATCGCAACATATATAGGAATCAGGAATTTCTTCCTCATATCGGCAGTACTGGGAATACTGGCTATCTTTATCATAAACAGGATAAGAGAGGTGAAACGCCAGGTAAACGCTGGAAATGTAGGTAAAATTAGGAATGAACACAGAGATCATCTAATATATGCTGGCGCTTTTATGCTTTCATCAATAACTTTCATGATATTTTTAGCTGTTCAGATCAATGTTGTTCCTTCATATGGTTTATTTCATTATGGTCTTACACTGTTTTTAAGCATACTGATTTCAGGCATAATAGCTATTTCAATTTCAGAGGGTGTTTATAGAAAAAGAAAATTCAATGTGATTGCCCTATCCTCAATTCTTATTTTTGCCGGTATTTTTACTGTTTATTTAGGACTCATTTTCAAGCTGAATTACCTTGCATATGTGCTTGCATTGATACCTTTTTTCACTGGTTTCTCCATATATGAAATAGCTATAATTCCTCTTCTCACAGGAGTACTAAGCAATAAGGAAAGAAACGTTTCCATTGGAATATTTTATACGTTCCAATACTCTGGGAATGGAATAGGAGCTATTCTGGAAGGATTCCTGGTACTGATTATAAGTAAAGGGTATCTACTTCCAGTTTCATTTGCTGTTACAATCATACTTGGTACAGTTGCCGGATTAGTTTTTATTATTGCCAGTTCAGGAATTGATAAGATTGATCAGGTTCTCTGAAATGTGATGAGAACCTATGGAGAGGATCTTTTTATCTGAAACATCTATTACTGAAATTGTAGCATTCTCTATCTGGATTCCGCCTGAATCTTCTTCCTCCAGACCCAATATATTGCATATGAGAGCCTTGATTGGCAACGCATGAGAGAAATAAAGATTAATTCCCTTGTATTTTTTTATGGCTTCCATCATTCTACTACCATTATCCTCAAAGGCTTCGATTCCGTACTCTTTCTTGTGAAACTTTGGAAAATCACTGAAATTTATATTGTTGTATTTTCCAAATCTTGTCTCAATAAGGAGATCATCCCTGATTACTTCCCTTTCCAGTCCCATGCTTTCCATTACATTGAGGCCAGTCTGAACTGCCCTGATGATCGGACTTGATATGAATGAATCAACACTTCTGGAGATGGGTTCGAGCAATTTACCGGTCTTCAATGCCTGTTTTACTCCTAATTCTGTTAGGGGGAAACCGTCTATGTCTTCTGATACGATTTTCTTTACATTTGCCAGGCTTTCTCCATGCCTTATCAGTATCGCTATATTTCTTTTACCATTTACCATATTATTGCCACCTTCATATTCTGTCCCATGTGTAATCCCTACCCGGATTAAAAATGCTCGATATGGAACCTTATAATTATCATATTTCGTTCAATTTTCAATATTTACAACTTAGATTCATAAGAGAGAAGAATTGATCATAAAAACTCCTAAAATAGGATTTAAGAGTATGAAACGTATGAATCTCGTTTTTAGATTCTAAAAATACATTAATAATAATAATCTTCGTTGGATGAGGTATATATGAGTAGTAATACCATGAATCATCTGAAAAATGAAGAAAGTCCATATCTAATTCAACATGCGTCTAATCCAGTAGACTGGTATCCATGGTCAGACGAAGCGTTTGAGAAGGCAAAAAAAGAGAATAAACTTATTTTTTTGAGCATAGGCTACTCAACCTGTCACTGGTGTCATGTGATGGAGAAAGAAAGCTTTAGCAGAGATGACGTTGCAAAAGTGATGAATGAGAAATATGTCAGTATAAAAGTTGACAGGGAAGAGATGCCAGATGTTGATGCTTATTTCATAGATTTTGCCAACAGAGTTGCTGGAAATGCTGGTTGGCCCCTCAATATTATTCTTACTCCGGAACTGAAACCAGTTTTTCCATTCACATATATCCCAAGAGAGTCAAGGTATGGTTCCATAGGTATAATCGAACTTCTGAACAGTATTAACGAACTATGGACAGGCAGCCCAGAAGAAATATTCAAGAAGGTACAGGAGAATGAACTAATAACAGGAACTAAGGTTTCAAAAGTTGCTAATTATAACAGGGAAAATTTAGCAAATATGGCTTACAGCCAGCTCCAAAGCTCATTTGATAAGAGCTATGGTGGATTTGGGAGGAACATGAAATTTCCATCATCACATATAATGTCTTTCCTTGCTCACTATTACAGTATATATAAAACAAAAGATGCACTTGAGATGGCAGAGAGGACTGCAGCGGCAATCAGAATGGGAGGAATTTATGATCACGTAGGAAATGGAATTCATAGATATGCAACCGATTTTGGCTGGAAGATCCCACACTTTGAAAAAATGCTGTATGACCAGGCAAATTTCATCACGGCCATGTCAAATATTTATAAAGTAACATCAAAGAAACAGTATTTGGATATCATTAAGGAGGAAATGGCGTTCCTGAGGGAAAAAATGCTGTCTCCTGATGGTGGTTATTACAGTGCCATTGATGCAGACAGCGAAGGCATAGAAGGAAAATACTATCTCTGGACTTCAAAAGAACTTATGAAGATACTCGGTGAGGATTATGCAAGATTCGCCTCTTTGTTTAATGTACGTGATGATGGAAACTATGTTGAAGAACCGAAGGGGACATCAAACGGCATGAATATCCTTTATATTGAAAATGAGAAGAATGATACTGATAAATTCAATGAGAATGGATTTTTCTGGCTTGATGATGGTATAAAACAAAATCTGGGTAAACTGAAGGATATAAGGGAGAAAAGAGTTCCACCGCAAACAGATACAAAGGTTTGTGGAGATATGAACGGTTTTCTTTTATATGCACTGAGCGAGGCTTTTTCATCTACCAACGACAGGAAATTTCTGAAATACGCTGAGGAACTTTATAATTTCCTTTCAACGAAATATGTAGAAAACGGAAGATGCGTTCATCTTATCTATCCAAGTGGGAAAAAAGTCCCTGGCTATCTGTCAGATTATGCATTCCTATCCATGAGCTTCTTTAAATTCGGATTCTCAACAGCAAACAATGAAGCCATAGAAAATGCAAAGGAGATTGCTGATCAGTTATACTTCAAGTTAAAGGTTGAAAGTGAAGCGATCTTGAAAGACAGCAGGAGTGCATTTATAGGCACCCTGAATTCCCAGGAAGATTCTTCCATACCATCCCAGTTTGCAGTTTACGAAAGAATGCTTCTTTATTCAAATTTAGCTGGCCAGTACAATGAGTTGGTCAATCTATCAACATCTGAAACCGTGGAAAATATAACAAAATATCCTTCATACTTCACATTCAGGATAGAAACAGAGATAGAAAGAACCAATTCATTTCTTCTGAAGGGAAATTATAATGATATGGATGAGTTAATAAAGATCAGGAAACAGCTTGCTGCTAAGGGTTATACCAGTGCCTACTATGAAAGGGATGAATCGCTGAAACCAGCGACATATTCATTATGCAATTCAACAGCCTGCGTCCTTAATGGAGTTAACTTTGAGGAAATACTCAGATACCTAAGCTCAAAAGCCTGATAATCTTTCACACCGGGGTTACAGTTGCAAAAACAGAACTTGCATAAATCAGTTCAACTTCCGTGATCGTACTATATTTGCCTGTGAGGCTAAGCTTTATGAATCCCAATGGAGAAAAGGTTGTCATGTTTGTAGTAATGGTAAGATTACCGTGTTGACCCGGTGCCAGAGAGCCATCATAGATTTCTCTGGAACCATCAAATATTTCTATGAATATCTGTGATAGAGAGGGGGAAGTGCTAGTGGAAGAAACATTAAGATCATAGGAATTTGTCTTTGAGGTATTCATGACTCCACTAAGGCTTAAGGAAGAATCAATATCTTCTAGATGGGTGGAATTGGTAAAAGTTGAGAGTATTGAGATGAGGGTTGCAGCTAAAACTACAGTTATGGCTATCAACAATATTGTGGCAATAATTGGTGATACTGCCCCGTCTTCAGTCACAACTTCCTTCATTTATAACACTTAAATTTTATATGTATTAAAATGTTTTGATCAATGAGAGGGTTCCTTATCCATACTCCGGGTTTTAGGAATTCCTTCCAGTAAAAGTAAGATAATAATCTATAATTTAAAATATATTACATAAATTTAAATTCAACATAAAATTTAAGTGTTATAAA
>JAKAYJ010000042.1 GCA_021816385.1 Thermoplasmata archaeon | reverse complement strand
AGCCATATGATCTATTTTAACACTCTCATATAACCCTAAGAACGGCAAAACCATCATATCCCTTCGAACCGACTGTTTGTATTACCGTTCCATCAACTCTTTCCTCAATTTCAAGATGATCGTAGAGTCTTCTTATACCTGCATTATCATCACTCCTGTCATTGGGATCAATTATATCTCCGTTCCAGACCATATTATCTATGAAGATTAGTGTTCCTGGATGAGACAGTTCCATGGCTCTTTCGAAATAATGAAGGTAGGGTTTCTTGTCTGCATCAATAAGGATGAAGTCAAATGGCTGTACATGTTCCCTAATCATATTATTCAGTGAATCTATTGCATCTCCAACCATTATGTTTACGTTGTCGCCATAACCTGCTTTGATGAAGTTTTCATTTGCCACTTTTGCATGTTTCTCACTTTTTTCTAGCCCAATTAACTGGCCATTCCTCATGCCAGAGAGGATCCACAGTCCACTGAATCCTCCAAGAACTCCAATTTCTAAAGACCTCTTTGCATTGATCGACCTGACAAGGATAGACATTAATTTTCCCTCAGGTGCCTGAACATTTATTGGTGGTAGACCTTCTTTCTGGCTTACATCTAGTGTATCAGCGAAGAATAGTGATGGTTTCACCACTTTTCTGTTAATATATTCCTCCACATCTTCCCATTTCTTTTCATCTGACATAGACAAACATTCGTAAAGTTATATTTAATGTTTCTTACTATATATTACACAAGCATGAAAATTGTTTAATTTTTTGATTTTAATCTAACTAATAGTTAGATAGCATATTTAATATAGTAACAAATAGTTAACTTATGTTAATTATTATATACCTATTTACAATAACCTGTTGTGAACATCAAGAACATAGAGAAAGCATTTGAGGAATTAACCTATGAACTTATGCTCTATAGGGAAGAAGTGATGAGGAAGGAAAATATCTCATTTTCAGGATTCTTTGTTCTATCCAATCTTTCAAGGGCAGGAAAGATGAAATCATCTGACCTTGCCACACTACTTGGAGTAACGAAACCTTCCATATCTCATATAATTGACAATCTTGAAAGCAAAGGGCTTGTTGAGAGAGAATATGGCATTGATGACAGGAGAGCTATTTATATAGACCTGTCAACGAAAGGTAAGGAAACCCTTGAAAGACTGTATAATGTAAAGTCCATGGCCCTGAAGACTATGGGAGAAATGGATCAGGAAAGCATTGCAGGTTTCCTGAAATTTATAAACAGACTGGCGAAAAGTGTTCATGATATTAGAGAGGAGAGTGATTAATAGTGGAAAATGAGCTGTATGATAAGAAGTATGCAAATTTTGTGATGATTTTACTTGCGATGATAATTGTCGCAGTAATGTATGTGGAAGGAATGTTAACTCCCTCACTTCCTTCAATTGCAGAGGGTTTTGGCGTAACAGTTGGCCAGGTAAGCCTGGTTCTATCTACCTATCTTATTACAGGTGTTGCCCTCAGTCCAATTGTAGGAAAACTCGGGGATATATATGGAAAGAAGAAGATGATGGGCATAGTGATGCTGATCTATGCAGCAGCAGTATCTGTAACAGGCTTCTCACCAAACTTCACTTTCATGGTAATTTCAAGGGCAGTACAGGGTGTTGGTCTAACCATAATGCCTCTGGGCATGGCTCTCATAAGAGAAGAATTTCCCAGGGACATGGTACCGAAGGCCCAGGCCCTGATCAGTGGAATGTTTGGAGCAGGATTTGCCATAAGCCTTCCACTCGGCTCTTTAATATCAGATACTTATGGATGGAGATGGACTTATCATACTGCCATACCATTCATAGTGATCCTTGCCATACTTACAATAGTTAAGGTTAGGGAATCAAAATACAGGAGGCCAGAAGTAAAGGTGGATTACGTTGGTGCCATTGCCCTTGCCACTCCACTCACTCTTATAGTTCTCGCACTTTCTGAAGGTTCTGAGTGGGGATGGACCTCACCGTTAACACTTGGAATGTCAATCCTTGGAGTATTCCTCTTTGTTCCCATGTTCCTCTATGAAGCGAGGTATCACAGAAAGGGAGGTGAAGCCATATTTGATCTTCAACTTCTTTCAAACAGGAATGTACTGGTTACAAATGTTACACTTACAATAGCAGGCCTGGGAATGTATCTTTCAATGCAGGCACTCTCATACAAGTTTGAAACCCCAGCACCATATGGATTCGGGCTATCAATCCTGGATACCGGTATTTCCATGGTATCCTTCGCACTGGGCATGATTGTGTTCTCAATCATAACAGGAAAGGTAATTTCAAGATTTGGAATCAAGCCCCTGGCTATTATAGGTTCCATTGTTTCTGGCATAGGGTTCTTCCTGCTGGCAATGGCTCCTGGATATGACATGACACTGGTAGATGAATTCATCATAGGATCTGGTATGTCCGTCATGAATGCCTCATTGATCAATCTTCTTGTTCTTTCTGTTGAGGCAAAGAATATGGGGCTTGCAACCTCAATGAACAGTACCTTCAGGTATCTTGGAAGCAGTGTGGGTGCCCCAATAGCTGGAGCTGTACTATCAGCATTTGTAGTTACGACTGTTGTTAGCAGCACGGTTAATTTCTCCTTCCCTACCAACACTGCCTATTTCTATGCATTCCTCATTGGAGGCGTTTCATTCCTGATCTCTGCAGTTCTGGTAATATTCGCAAAGGAGATACTCGGAAAAAGGTCAGTTGGAACTGAGGTAGCAGAGGGACTCAAGCCTGAAGTGAAGGGAGAGTTAGGGCTTCTAGAAGGTTCAGGGCAAACAGAGTGAAAAGAAATTTCCTTTCTCTATTTTTTTAAAATTCCCTCAAATAACTTATTAGTTCTGGAATTGAATCAAGGTACAGATAATCTATGCCAAAATGTCCGCCTTCATACGTTTGACTGACATGATCAACAGAATGTGTCGAAAGGATCCTGCTAAGACCTTCTATACCAAGATTCAGAGAGAATTCATCATTTTTTCCTGTTTGCAGGATTATCTTCTTTTCCTTTAATTTTTCAAAATGATCATATACATTTACAAGTGGATCAAAAGCTTTCCATCTGAACCAGATATTGCTCTTTATTTCTCCCGTATTCACATTGAATGGCAGTGAGATTTTTTTCTGCTCTCCATTATCTGGTGAATAAAAGGCTGCCATTGCTATGATGTTCATAGTATTCAATTCCTGCATGGTATGAAAATCCTTTTCCTTGAATTGCCTTATTATTTCAGATAGTCCATTGTTCCTGATCATCCTGATCGCATCAGGAAAATCTCTTATGTAAGAATATTCGAATCCGCAATCTCCAGATACATTGATAAACCCCTGGAACTTTTCTGGATTCCTAATTGTCAGATTATATGCCCCAAAGCCTCCGGATGATTTCCCAAACAATCCAGTGTTCCTGATTCCATATCTTGTTTCAAGGTAGCCCATCACATCATTTACTATGTAATCTTCATAATTTCCTACAGCAATTGAATTGAGGTACTGGTTTCCACCCAGTGATGTCATTGAGTCGGGTAAAGCTATGATAAACGAATCTACCCTATCATGATTTATGATCTTGTTTAGGACACCCATGAAATCTATAGAAGTGAAACTTCGGTTAAAGAAGCTTGTTGAGGAACCAAAGAATCCTGCGAGACCTATGAGTATGGGCGTAGTATCGTTAACATTATGTTCGATTATTGTGATTTTTCTCTTCCATGGGTCATTCAGGTAATTATTTTTAAGTGAAACTGCCTCTATTTCATCCTCAACCACTTTCATTGCCATTATAAACCAATATGTCAAGGATTAAAAATATTATCTTTCTATTTATTGAAAAATAATTTAAATATTTGGAGACTGTTTATCAAGTATTATATTGAGATCCTTCCCTATCCTTTTCTTAAGCAGTAGCGAATTCATCACGACAGAAGTTGAACTCAGACCCATGGCAAGTGCACTGAGTATGGGTAAAAATGAGTATATTCCAAGGGAAAAAACAGGCACAAGAATACCGGCGGCTATGGGAATCAGAATGGTATTATACCCTATTGCCCAACCAATGTTCTGCCTGACCTTTGACACAGTATCCCTTGAGATCACTATGGAAGCGGGAACATTTGTTAGATCATCGTTGATGAGAATGATATCTCCCGCATCCTTTGCAATATCACTTCCTGAAGACATAGCAAAACCTGCATCTGCTGTTTCCAGCGCAATGGAATCATTTATTCCATCTCCAACGAAGACTACATATTCACCCTTCTCCTGATAGACTGTTATTACTCCTGATTTCTCTTCCGGTTTAAGCTCAGCATGTATGAGGTCTATACCAAGAAGTCCCGCTATACGCTCTGCTTCACCTATAGAATCGCCTGTTACCATGCCCACCTTAAGGCCAAGCTTCTTCAAGTTACTGACAGCCTTTCCTGCGGTTGTTCGAATATTGTAAGACAGTTTGATCTTTCCTATCTCCTCATCACCACGCCTGACAGAAACCGATGAAATACCTGAATCTTTGGCCCTTTTAACCTCAGTATTTATACCATTTATTTTACCTTCCACGCCGGATCCTGGAATCTCCATAAATCCATGGACCTCATTCAGTGGCATATTCTCCTTCATTGCATAGAGATATATTGCCCTACCAATTGGGTGGGTTGAGAATTTCTCCAGGGACGCAGCGATTGAAACAAGTTCTGAAGAATCAACGGATCCTGATGGTTCTATACTCAGAATTGATGGCTGCGATTCTGTAAGTGTACCGGTCTTGTCAAATAAAACGATTGTTGCCTTTGACATTCTTTCGATTGCTCCAGAATTCTTTATAACTATCCCATTCTGGGAAGACACGCTGGAAGAAATGAGGAGTGTAATCGGTCCGGCAAGTCCTATTGCACAGGGACAGGCAATAACCACAACAGAAACAAATGCAAGGACAGCTATCTCAATGTCGAGTCCGTTGGAAACACTGGAGAGATAAAAGTACCAGAATAATCCAGATATGGTAGCTACTGTAAGAACAACCGGTACGAATACAGAAGCAAATGCATCAGCAACCTTCTGGATTTTCACCCTTCCAGAAATGGCCCCCTGAATCAGTTCATAAATTCTGTTTACAGTGCTGTCTGAAGACTTCTTAAGAACTTCTATATTTAGGGCTCCGTTTAGGTTTTTAGAACCTGAAAATACATTGCTATCCTTTGATACAAAAACCGGATCCTGTTCTCCTGTTACCATGCTCTGATCTATTTCTGATTCACCTGAACGAACCACCCCATCTACAGGAATTATTTCACCAGGCCTGACGATTAATAATTCCCCCACATCTACCTCATTTCTTGGCTTCTCAACCTCTTCATTGTTGATTATGACATGAACCTTTTCAGGCATCATTTCAAGTAGCTTCGCAGCTGATCCATTAGCCCTCCTCTTAGATAGATTTTCTATGAATGTACCGGTAAGTATCAGGGTAATTATGAATGATGAAGCATCATAATATACAGAAGCTCCAGATATTGCATCTGGAAATATTGTTACAAATAGGGAAAAGAAGAAAGCTGTAAGTGTTCCAATCGCAATAAGAAGATCCATATTGCTGCTTTTGTTCTTTATGGACTCAGCAGCCCCAGTATAGAAGTTGAGACCAGAATAGAACTGTACGGGTATTGCAAACAACAGCAGAAGATAATCCTTATACTGGAAATTTGAGGTCAAATACATTACAGCCATGATTATGATGGAGAAAACCCAGCCAACAGCGAGTTTGTGTTTCAATCTCGCGGCTTCTGCCTCTGGAGATTTGAATCGATCCATGCACGATTTTGAACAGAAATAATACCTTTTTCCATCTATATCTGAATAAAGCTGACTGTCTTCGGATACAAACATACCGCAGACAGGATCCGTAGGCACTGCTGATCGCCTATCTGCTATGCTTTAACGGGTTCTTGTCAAATTCCTTCTTGCAACTTTCACTGCAGAAATAGAATTTCTTTCCCTGGAATTCGCTTACATATTTGGTGTCTTCCTTCACTTTCATTCCACAAATTACATCTATTGCCATAGATACGTATTCCGGATGTTGATAAAAGCTTATTCTTTACATAATGTTTAAGTAATGAGTAGTAATTTTACATTATGAACAAAGATGCCAGGGAAATTGAGCAAAGAATGATAAATATACTCCGAAAAAATTCAAGGGCAAGCATACTTGAGCTGGCAGGTGAACTCAATATAAGCAGAATCACCGCAAGTAAAACTCTTGCAAATCTTGTTAACTCAGGAAAAATAACTCATTTTACAATATTTACAGAGGAAGATCAGAATGATCTTGTGATACTTCACGTTAAGTCTCTTCTAAACATGAATGAAGATCTAATGATAGAGCACTTTGAATTGATTGACGGATCATTTTTAGCTGTAATATATTATGAATCTCTGCCCATGCTTCAAGGAATTGAGGTCATCGATATTAAATTCGCAACTAGGAGGCAATTAAACAACACCGTTGGGAGAGTCATAAATGTCAGGTGTGATTACTGTGGAAAGCTAATGGAGAAGCCAACCGTGGTATTTGAACTGAATGGTAGGACAATGTATGCATGCTGCCCTAACTGTGAAAGAGATCTTAAAAAGAGGGAATCACTGAAAGTAGAGAGTTAATGATTCTGGATGATATTTAGTGATGGTGATCCGGCTGGATAAGGAGAAAGAGGTCAGAATTGGGAAGGGTAAAGTTCTGATACCCGAGTCAATTTCCAGGAATGCTGGTAATTTCTGGATTCTCATATATGTTACACATAAGAAGGGTCCATGTAAAGATGAGATATGCCAGATGATAGAGGAGGTAAATGCAATAGTATCTGAAGTCCCTCAAGACGGGATGGTAGAGATAAAAAACGATTTAAAGCTGAATATAGCTACTGACAGGTTCTTCCTGGATTCGGTGGACAGGGAAAGAAAAACCGTTCGTCTTTATAAGTCGTTCAGTGGGAAAATAAAAGTCAGAGGTTTTTAAGAACCTTTTTGGTAACTGTTCAGTTTTCCTTCAAAGTCTTTATAATATTAGATAAAATTATTACTCATGAAAGTTGGAAATATAGTACAGAAAACCTTCAAGTCTATAGACCAGAATGCAACCGTGTTTGATGCTGTCAGGATGATGAATGATAACGGATTGTACGGGCTTCTAGTTACCAATGGAGATAATCGCTATGTTGGTATAATCAGTGAGAGAAGTATAATCAACAGATTTGTTCTCAGGAACACGCCTGCTTCAGAGGTTCTTGTGAAATCAGTCATGAGAACACCAATACCCAGGGTGATGGCAGATGATGATGTTAAGGATGTTGCCAGTTTCCTTGCAAATAACGGTCTGAGCAGGTGTGCTGTTTTTGATAAAGATGATAAGCTGCTGGGAATAATTACAATAACTGATCTATCTAGACACCTTTCTGTACAGAGTGTATCTGAGGTCCTGCTGTCCCATAGAAGCAAGAAATTCAAATTCAGATGCCCTGTATGCATGGTTGGAACCATGGAACCAGTATACAATGCAAAGGGAGAAATTACTGTCTTCAAGTGTAATAACGAAAAATGTGGTCATATGGAATAGGCTACCTGCTTTATTTTAAGCAATAATTACTTATTTTTGAAAGGAAAACATTAAAGTCACCGGGAAAATATGGGATCATGTTCAGGATATATGCCTTGAATAAGGATCAAAAATCGCTGATAGACAAGGTTCTGTCAGATGACATTATGGGAAGACAGACAGTTATCCAGAAGGATGGTTCAACACTCGGATATGATGAAAAGATCATCCTGGTTGTGGAGGGACAGGCAGAAATATTCCCAAAACTTGATAATTTATTTGAAAACATGGTAAAGCCACTGCCTGAAAAAGAAGCTTCTGTTGTCTACAAAAAGATCAAGGATGAAGAGGAAGCTGCACAGAGCGGTGTTGGATTCCTTTTCGGGCCATAAATTTCAGAATTTATCTTCTCCCAGCCATTCAAGTTCTTTCGGAATGCCATTGTTTTTTGTTATTTCCTTAAGGACAAGTGCACTTGGCCTGATGTACCTCTGCTTGGTGGTATAATCAACCTTTATCAATCCAAATTTCTTTGAATATCCACTACCCCATTCAAAGTTATCGGTGAGCGCCCAGTGGAGGTATCCATCAACATTTGCACCATCATTTATGGCCCTTTCAAGATTTTTAAGATGGGATACAATATATCTGGACCTGAATCTGTCATTATCATCTGCCATTCCATTCTCGGTGATCATCATGGGAAGGCCGTAACGGTTATGATAACTCATTATAACATTATATATTCCCTCTGGATAGATTTCCCATCCTGTCTCGCTAACTGATCTTCCGTCAAGGGATTTCTCATAGGAAATCCATCCTGTATCATATCCCAGTCCCTTAACATTCTCATACCCGGACCCAGTTCTGATCACAACATTTCTGCTGTAATAATTGACACCGATCCAGTCAACCCTGTTTTCCAGATCTGGCCTCGAAGATTTACCATGGATGTGACCGATTTTCTCACATTCATCAACATACCAGTGGATATCACCGCGTATTAACGCATCAAAAAATGAATATCTCTGTTCATATTCAACCTCTTCCTTCAATCCTGGGTCCTTATTCTCAAAAGACTGAACATCTCCATTTGCATATATCACGCCAATCTCCCGGTTAGTGAACTGTTTCATTACATCATATGATCTGGCATGTGCTTCAACAAACCATTTCATCCTTATGTGATATGACTCAACCCTCTTATCCTGACTGCATGTCTTGAAGACCTCAT
>JAKAYJ010000041.1 GCA_021816385.1 Thermoplasmata archaeon | reverse complement strand
CAAAAATAAGAAAGGTGTTTACTGGTGGATACACATGATTCTAAATTAGATGATTTAGCTGAACTAATAGTAAAAAGGAACATAATAGACGGAAATATTTCAAAAATTATCGACAGACCTGCTGAGAAAGGTCATATTTTTGAATATATAGCATCACAGTTGTTTCCGATAAAACTGAACAAAAGTGCTTCAAAGGGTGGCGATGATGGGATATTTACTGATGGTGATCTGAATGGTAAAAAAGTGGATATCAAGTTTTATGCCATAAATGAGCATTTAATAGACCTAAATCCAAAGGTTGACCGGGACACTTACCTACTTATATTCACAGGGCCTTACGAATCAGCATCATCCTCGAAGGGGAAGACAAGGCCAATGCGCATAGACAATATATACCTGTTCAATGAAATGGAGCTATGTGATCAACTAAATGGAAAGGTTAAAATTGGAACTGCAACAAGTATCCGTTCTGAATATTGGGAGAGAAACGAAATTTACCCAAAGAATCAATGGAACATTGACCTAAAATTAAAAGTGAAAGAACTTGAATATTTGATTGAAAAGATGAATAAAACCAATCTATGAGGGCCACTCATCCCCTCCATAACTTTGCCTGTTCCAATATGGAGATAGGGACTCATATTTTTATCATTCCTTATCTTCTTCCTTAAGTCCTTTGTAGACCATTGTGAATATATTGTCCACAAGGTCTCTCTTCAGGTTTTTGTTGTCGTTTATCTTTTTGTAGAATGCGAAATGATCCGATATGAATGAAAGTAAAACCTCATCGAACATGTGTCTGAATGAAAGTTTAAAATTCTCCTCACTGTTTATTCTGGCACTTGTCTTAAGATCAGCGTTATTTTCAAGGCTGTTCTTCAACCTCAGCAGTATGACCTTATCTGTTCCACTGAATTCTGTTCCATAACGATCATTCATCTCCTCTATGATTCTTGAAAGGGGTTCTTCCTCCTCCTTTGGAGTCTTATATTCGAGGCTCTGCTTTGGCTCAAGAGATTTATCGGATTCTCTGAGCCTTATCTCGCCCTGCGTTATGAGTTCTATACGGTACGAGTCAAGATCAACCTGTCTCAGTATCTCAATAGGGAGTGATTCTCTTCTAACTGGTAGTTTCCTCAGCAGAACCTTTCCGAAGGCATACAGTTTCTCCAGTTCTCTATCCTGGAAACTTATTATCTGTGAAAGGAATGAATATGTCCTATTGTAATCTCTAAGAAGCTTCCTAAATTTGTCCTGTTCCGATACCTCAAGATTATTGAATCTAATGATAACCTCATCTATTACAGGGAAGAGCTTTTCCTGCCTGTTCCTTCTGTCATAGAATATCTTCGCAAAAGTATCTATATCGTTATCTGAAAAAATGTGAAAGTCGGAAAGCTGCCTCTGAAAATCATAGAGTATGTTAGGATCAGTCCCATGCTTTAGTGTTGTATAACCATAATATGGTTCAAAGGCATACTCTATTGTATCCGGATCATTAGCAAAGTCCAACACAACTGGATCCTCCTTTCCCTCATATATCCGATCAAGCCTGCTTAGTGTCTGTACAGCTGCAACACCTGCCAACTTCTTGTCCAGGTACATGGCATACAGCAGCGGCTCATCGAAACCTGTCTGGAACTTGTTTGCAACGATGAGCATCCTGTAATCGGGCTTCCTGAAAGTTGCAGCTGTCATGGCCTCACTCATGCCGTTCATCCCACCCTCAGTATATTCCTGGTTGTCTGAAGGATCTCTCACAGTGCCGGAAAATGCAACGAGTGTTTTGAACCGGTATCCATGTTTTCTGATGTATGAATCAACCGCGATTTTGAACTTTACGGCATGCAGACGTGATCTGGTGACGATCATGGCCTTGGCCTGCCCTTTCCCTTCACGGTTAGGTATCTTATTCTTTATGCTGGAATTGAAGTGCTCCACAATGATTTCGACCTTCTTCTCAATGGCATGATCATTGAGGTCAACAAATGCCTTCAGGAGAGCTTTTGCCTTTGCACTCTCATATCTTGGGTCATCCTCCACCTTCTTGAGCAGGGAAAAATATGTCTTGTATGTCATGTAGTTCGTCAGAATATCCATGATAAATCCCTCTTCTATGGCCTGCCTCATTGTATACAGGTGAAAGGGTTCATAGTGGCCATCCGGGAACTTCTGACCGAACAGTTCCAGGGTCTTGGACTTCGGCGTTGCTGTGAATGCATAGTAACTGACATTTTTCTGCCTTCCTCTTGCCTCCAGATCCTGTACTATGATATCCTCATAGGTCTCATCCTCAGTGTCAGATTCCTCTGCATCTTCAAGCCCGTTGGCAGTTAGCACAAGTTTCATGTTCTTGCTGTTCTCACCTGTTGTAGAGGAATGAGCCTCATCTATGATGACTGCAAATCTCTTTCCAGGCAAATCCCTGATCTGGTCAACAATCCTTGGGAATTTCTGCAATGTAGTCACGATGATTTTTCTGCCCTTTTCCAGCGCCTCCTTAAGCTGTGATGAACTCCTGTCTACACCTGTAAGAATACCGGAAACCCGCTCAAACTGCTGGAATGTCTTCTGAAGCTGCCTGTCCAGAACCTTTCTGTCAGTAATCACTATCACCGAATCGTATACATTTCTGTTCCCTGCATCATGAAGGCTGGCCAGCCTGTAGCCGAGCCATGATATTGTATTGCTCTTACCGCTTCCTGCACTGTGCTGCACAAGATAGTTATTACCTGTACCAGCACGGGAAGCATCGACTAGCTTTCTGACTGCATCTAGCTGATGATACCTGGGGAATATGATCTTCTTCTCCCCTGTTGGTTTCCCATTTTCATCATCCACATCCTGATAGTTTATGAAATTGGATATAATATCAGACAGTGATTCTTTGGAAAGGATATCCTTCCATAGATAATCGATCCTGAAACCACTGGAAAGCGGATTTCCCGCTCCACCATCATATCCTATGTTGAATGGAAAAAATCTTGTTCTTGATGCTTCAAGCTTTGTCGTCATATAGACAAGTTCTTCATCTAATGCGAAGTGTACAAGACTCCTGCCGAATTTGAAAAGTGGTTCATGGATATCACGTCCCTTGTACTGATCAATAGCATCCTTCACGGTGTATCCTGAACCGCTCAACCGATCCTTCAGTTCCATTGTTATGACTGGCAATCCGTTTATGAAGATTGCAAGATCGATGGATTTGTTGTTCTTCTCACTGAAATATAGTTGTCGGATCACAGAGAATGTATTTGCCTTATGAAGTTTAATGAGATTTTCATTCAGTTCCGTCTCTGGCTTTGAATAAAACAGATCAAAGGATACACCGTAATCCTTTATACCTCTTCTCAGAACATCAAGTGTTCCACGTTTCTCAATCTCCTCATGCACTCTCTTCAGGAACATCTCGGATACACGTCCATTGTGCTGTTCCTTGAGCTTATCCCACTTTTCAGGCTGTGTTGAAAGAATAAAGCCTATCAACTTTTCCTTATCCATGCATAATGATTTGTCGTAATTTGCAGAGGCACGTCGCACATATGATTGATCGTCAACGAGGTAACCTTCAATATGTGATTCCATGCTCTTCTCGGAAAGATCCATCTTATGTCAGTAAAATATATGAATAAATGATATAATCTTATCTCACAATCAAGCATCGTTTGAAGTGGTAAAATCTGTATAACCTCTAACATCAATTTTGCCTGTTACTGCCTGGGTTATGAGGGATGTCTTGTATTCTTTGAGTAGCTGTATCATATTTTCTTCTATTGATATAATTTTAT
Organism: Thermoplasmata archaeon; assembly: GCA_021816385.1. Next base: position 5,118 of record JAKAYJ010000041.1, on the reverse strand, counting down.
CGATTTTCTCCACCTTTCCATCCAGATACCAAACTATACGTTTTTGTTCGTCTATTGGTGGAACTGGAAAAACAAAATCTTCAAAGACATTCTGATACATATGTTGAATAGTTGAACCAAAGCTTCTAAGAATATAAAAATTAGAAAATACCTTTGAACTTAAGATCCAAAATAAGAAATCAGTAACATAATAATTAAAAGACCTTACTAGGAATATACCACTGTTCAGACATGCAGGTCTTTCGAGTTCATTTACAATTGCCAATTTTCCTATCGTACCATCTTTTGTAATCAGCAAATCTCCGTTTCTCAGTTGAATATAAGGATCATCATCATATCTGTTTTTGTCGACAAAGTAACACGAATTCCAAACAATACGTTTTGATTGAAAATCCTGCCCCGTAACTAAATATGCGTATCCATCTTCCTTGTATTCTTCAGAAGTTAACCCCTTCCATCCCACTCTCCCTTTGACATAAGAGGTGTGCTTGATCTTCATAGTGGGCCAATTCTCTGGTATCTCCCCAATCCACTTGACATTGCTGTTCTTCATGGGCACATTCGGGTCAAGGCCTTTTGTAACAGCATGAGTTATGATTGCTAGGCGTTTTTCCTTAAGGAGGTCTACTATTTTTTGTGTTTTTAAAATCAGATTATCTAAGAGAGTGTTTTTAATGGATAGAAATCTTATAATTCTAGCTTGATCAGTGATGCTAGAAAGCGGTATAACAATATTTTTAACTTTTTCTTCATTTATATTGTTTTGTGTGTTTGAACTAAATAAAAACCCAACGAATGGCTCAAATGACTCAAGAGATAACTTTAGGTAGTCATTCAGCACTTGATTTTCTCTATTTACCAGACCTAATATAGCCTGATTTGTTGCAGCAGTAATTAACAACTTCGATACTTTTCCAACACTAGCATACATAGAATAAACGATTGTTCCCGGAGAGAGTAAAGTTAGATTTTTAGAATTCAGCCCGGAAAAAGTAATTTTTCTCTCAGTGTCACATATCGCGTCATTTCTACTAATGTCACTAATTGCAACCCAAGGAAAACCGTCTTCAGTAGTCCAATAATCACCAACACCTGTTGAAGGAGTGGCGCCACCAACAAAATTTTCGATAACATATTTTAGCTTTTTAATGCTCCATGTCGCCGGTATCTCCCCAATCCACTCGATACCGCTGTCCTTGTATGCTGGATATCTTGGATATCTCATTCTGTGACCTCTCTGAGAAGATCAATGATTTCATTTCCTAGTTTCTTTAGATCTGCATCAATTTCCTCAAGTGGTCTCGGCGGTATAAATTCATAGAAATACCTGTTAAATGGGATCTCGTATCCAACCTTTCCTATTTTTCCGTCCTTAATATCCCTGACACTTTCATTTATCCATGCATCAGGTACGAATGGTTTTACCTCTCTGTTGAAATAGACATTAATATCTTCCTTTAATGAAACACTTTCATAATTTCTTAGGTCTGTGTCAGCTTCTGGTTTTCCATCAGATCCTGTTGATATTTCAGCATATTCGTCCCGGACTCCAAAAATCTTCAGGAGTACTTTCCTCTGTGCTGCAGAAAACCTCAATCCGTTGCTTAGCAAAAGAGATGATAAACTTTCCTCAAAGTTACTTTTGGTCTTGAATTCATTCCCTTTTAACTTGGATAATAAATTCACGGTGGCATCCTGCATCTGCGATTGTTGATCAATAATCTTCTGCTTCCTATTCTTTGCTTTCTCAAATGCTTTATCTGAGGAAACTTTTGAGATTCCCTCTTCGCTTATGACGAATTTCATTCTTAACGGTCTGTCTATGGTTATCTTCCTGTAGCCGAAATCCTCATTGTCAAATATCTTGACTTTTCCGCCATCCCTGGCACTGGTGTAAAGATCCCTGATTTCTAGTATCTGTTTATCAGATATCTCTTTCCTCTTCTGTCCAAGGCTCTTTTTCATTTCTATGAACATATCCCTTGCATCTATGAGTATGATTTTTCCCTTTCTATCCTGATCCTTTATGTTTGACAAAATCCACAGATAGGTGTTGATATTCGTGTTATAGAAAAGTTGATCGGGCAGTGCTATTATGGTCTCAAGCCAGTCATTTTCAATGATCCATCTTCTTATCTCGGACTCTCCTGATCCCGCATCTCCTGTGAAGAGTGGTGAACCGTTGAATACTATTGCAATCCTTGTCTTTGCTCTTGTTTCCGGTGAATGCATCTTTGAAATCATGTGCTGCAGGAAAAGGAACTGGCCATCATCAATTCGTGGAAGACCGACTCCGAATCTTCCCGAGAAACCGCGATAATGCTCTTCCTCGATGAACCCTTTATCCTGATTCCAGTCCTTTCCAAATGGAGGATTCGAGAGAATGTAATCAAATGTCATGCTGGGAAAACCGTCATGTGAGAAGCTTGAATTTGGTTTTATATTATCAGGATTCTCACCCTTTATTATCATGTCTGATTTGCACACTGCATATGTTTCATCGTTGATCTCCTGGCCAAAGAGTTCTATTTGTGCCCTCCCGTTTATTTCTGAAGTAACGTGATCCTTTGCTACTGTGAGCATTCCTCCAGTTCCACAGGCAGGATCATATACTGTCGTTATTATTCCTGGTTTCTCCAGTCTCTTCTGATCCTTGGACATTAAAATTTCAACCATCAGCCTGATGATCTCCCTTGGTGTAAAGTGCTCTCCCGCTTCCTCGTTGTTGGCTTCGTTGAACTTCCTGATGAGCTCTTCAAAGATATATCCCATATCATGGTTAGAAATGGTAGAAGGGCCAAGATCAATTTCGGAGAATTTCTGCACGACCTTGTAAAGGAGATCTTTCTCTGCAAGATAGTTTATACGATCCCTGATCTTGAATCTTTCCATTACATCTGTCAAATTTGCTGAAAACCCATTAAGATAGTCGAAGAAATTCTGCCTTATATTTGAAGGGTCCGAGAGCAATTTCTCGAAATCGTATTTTGAAATGTTATAGAAATTGTGCCCTGATGTTTTCATGAGCACTGCAGAGGGGTCTTCAAGTTTCCCGTAATATTGCTGGTATGTTGCAAGCACATCATCCTTTGATTCTGATAGAACACAATCCAGCCGTCTTAGAACAGTAAATGGCAATATTACGTCAGGATAGTCCTTCCTTTTATAGACATCTCTCAGTAAGTCGGCAACATTCCATATGAAATTTGTAACATAATTAAAATTACCATTCACAAGAGGTAAAGTGATGAAAACGATTTATGATTATCGATTAACTTGCACAAAATTGATAGTGGATTATAGCTACCTTAAAATTAAAATGGTTCTTCGCAAATTCAGATTTGTGAGGTGAAAATATGCAGTACCGATAATATGTAGTGAAATAGATAATAAATATTTTCCTCAAGGACAGCAATGATAATAGGAATTTCAGCGACATTTCGAGTATGGCAAAGAATCTCGGAAATGAAGGTGTCTTCAGGCTAACCTTGATACATTGCAGGAGATACCCAAAAACAAGAGGTTAAAGTCTCTTTTTATCATTCAAAATAGCCAGATGACGGGTCTATTTTTTTCTTGTAGGCCTTCTTAACTATTTCTTTTAATAAATCATCTCCATTATCGAGAAGGTCTCTTACACGTTTTGTTATCCGGAAAGGTTTAAGGGGAATGTCTCGATCAACCCTGAGAATGCCCATTCTTTCCATATAAGAGATGTATGAATCTATCTCATTGTCTTTTACTGACATTTTATAGTAATCGTACAATTCTCTGATCTTTATGGATAAGTCAATCTTTGTTATGAAGATCTCGCGTGAATGAATTACCCTTCCAGAAGCCAGTATGATTGTTATCGCAACAGAGGGGTCTGTCCAATGTCTGCTTAACTTTGGCGGAAGTGTGCCTCCAACCTGAATTTGTTGTTCTTCTCCTCTTTGAAACCATCTGTTTAAACTTTCGTCACGGTGTTTACACAAACAGACATTACACTGAGGTGGAGGATTTGAATTTCTAATTTTTTTGCAAACTTTTATCCCATTACTCGCGAGGGAGGGAATGCTGATAACATCAGTAACAAACCCAATGTTGTCAAATACCCAGAGCACAAAACCGATTTTAAATTTTGTTTGTTTTTTGTAGCTTTTGATGTAATCAATAAGTGAATTTGTATCCCGACTCGGGAGAAAAAGAGCATACTCCAAGTTATCCGTATTGAGTTCCAGTTGTTTTCCAATAGTAGGTATCTGACTAAGCAGTGAAGATGCTTTTCCATTATTTATGAGCTCTTCAGTTTCTTCTATTTTCTTAACGAGGTCGGTTATTAAATGTTCATTATCGCTGAATTGGGTTTTGACCTCTATAAGTACAGGAGTAAGCAATCCTTTTCCAAGATCCACTTTATCTGCAATCACTATGTCCCATGATCCATGGGGAGAACCATCTAATTTGATGCCTAACTCAGAAATAACATATCTATAAGGATGGTTTACGTCTCCCCTAGTGAAAACGTCATATAGAACATACTTGGCTTTTGCGTGGTTCCATTCCCGTTTGGAGGATTCTAATCTATCTTTCAGGGTAGACGAAGGCATTTCAATCTCTCAACCAGTTCTCCTCTACCCTAAAGAATCTTTCTACCCCGTAGAAGATCTCAACAATATCAGTAGTATCAGATTCAGATGTTGGACTCACAATCACTTCGCTATCAAATATATTCACAGCAAAAGATGATAAGATAAGAAAGGTACCATCTTTATCAGATTCCCTCTGAAGTATAAAATGGTACGTTCCTTCGTTATTCGTGCCGCCATATGAAGCAAAGTTTGAACCAAGATGTTTGATAATTTTTTCTGCAAGTTTTTCCTTGTCAACACTATCGGAGGATACCCTGATACGCAGAGGTAACCTCTCGACGATGCGAATAGGCAGGTTCGGAATAACTGAATATCTTATGTCTTTTACCCTATCGTTCAGACGCCTCCTGTCTGCAATGGCGATCTCTGTGATGGCATTAGCAACTTCCAGCCCTCCCTGAAATTTGGAGAATAAAACTAGACCGTTACCATATATAAATACCTCATCTGAGTGGCTTCTGTGAAGAACAATCTGGTATGGTCT
>JAKAYJ010000040.1 GCA_021816385.1 Thermoplasmata archaeon | reverse complement strand
AACAGGCTTTCTGACAAGTGATTCCATCTGGAGCCTGGATAAGCTGCCTGAGTCGGTTGGAATAATAGGTGGAGGAGCAATAGGTCTTGAAATTGGGCAGGCTCTTCTCCATCTTGGCACACACGTAACAGTCATAGAGGCTCTTGATTCTCTGCTTCCCCAGACCGAGCCTGAAATTGGTGCAGCAATAAAGAAGAGACTGGAAGACGAGGGTATGAAATTTTATCTCAGGGCCAGGATAAGCCAGGTCAGGAAGAGCACGAAGGGCAAAACTATCAGCTTTATAACTCACAGAGGATCTGAGGATCTTGAGGTCGAGGAAGTAATAGTTGCCACTGGAAGAATTCCAAACACGGATCAACTGAATCTTGAAACTGCAGGAGTAAAGACGGATTCCCGGGGCCTCATAATGACCTCTGACACAATGAAAACCACTGCTCCTGGAATATTTGCTGCTGGTGACTGCGTATCCAAGAGAATGTTCCTGGAAACTCTGGCTGCAAGAGAAGGCGTAATAGCAGTGAGCAATATGTTCGGAGAGGAAATGAAGGTTGACTACGAATCTGCCACATGGGCTGTTTTTACGAGTCCACAAATCGCCGGTGTGGGCATGACAGAAAACGAATTCTCCAGGAATAATGGAGCATGTTCCTGCAGGGTATTCTCACTTGAAAACCTCACAAAGGCAACTATAATGGGAGAAACAGATGGTATAATAAAAATTACAGTTGATCCAAAGGACAACAGGATCGTGGGAATGCACGTATTTGCACCAAACGCAACCGATATCATAACAGAGGGAGCATATGCAATTAAGAACAGATATACCATAGATGACATTATATCAACAAGTCATATCTTCCCGTCAATATCTGAAGGTGTAAAGCTGGCGGCGCAGTCATTCATACGCGACATATCAAAGATGGCTTGCTGTGTGGAGTGAAGAAATGTGAAAGATATATCATCAGATTTCAGCGGAGAAATGCACTGGGACCGGATACACTCTGTTTCTGAAGATTTACTGAGCTGGAACGAGAACAATAAATATTCGACACTTGATCTGATAATTTCATGCGCCAGGAACAGAGAGGATATAGTTGCGGACATTGGTTGTGGTCAGAATGGAATTATTATTCCACTCTTAAAAATGGGTTACAAAAGAATGCTTGCGATTGATGTCAGCAAAAAAGCACTGGATAATCTCACAGCAAAGGTTTCCGGCATCGACAGACAGCACTGCGTAACACTGATAAACAGAAATATTCTGGATATAGGTAATTTAATTCCTGACAATTACGTGAAAGTATGGCATGACAGATTTACATTCCACTTTCTCGTCGATACGGATCATATGGAGAAATACGTTTGCCTGGCTCAAAAAAAGACAGTGAATGGTGGCCACATCGTATTAACAACATACGCAGATTCAGGCCCTGAAACATGCAGTGGTCTCCCGGTTAGAAGATACAACCATAATTCTCTTTTCTCTCTTTTTAGACATGAGTTCGAACTTTTAAGCTACAGATACGCTGATCACGTAACACCTGAAGGATCTGTGAAACCTTACGTTTCTGTTGTTCTCAGAAAAAAACATGATTAATTTAGGTAGATCTCGTAGTCACTCATTTGTTTTTCAAAGAGTGGTGATAAGAGTATACCCAGGCTGTACCATTTACACATATACGTGTCAATATTCACATCATTGTATCTACGTGAAAAGGTCACCTTATTCCCAGATGAGTCAACTAAAACTTCGCGTTACTCCTGAAAAAGACACTTTACAGGGATGTTTATATGAATCAAGCAGCACCAGTAACATGTGCAATCTAATGTAGCCTACACCATTCAATACACCTTGTTCATAGGGGAAGTTACAGAATCTCTCTTAGAGAGCCTCCCACTGAGTCTTATCCCATGTTCAGGAACTTCGTATTTATAATCTCATTCTATATGGAGATTCGTGTTAAAGCAACTGAAACGCGGAATGGAAAAAGGAAGACTGGGGATAAAGAGAAGAACACTTTCCCACCTATTCAAGCGCATCAGAGCAGCAATATTAAGCACCGGACTCAAGGAAGTACAGCCAGTAATGATAAACTTATTTACCATCTCACCAAAAGAGTGATGAAAAAAGGGCAGGAGAAATGAATCAAGAGAACCATGGCTTTTACTCATTGTTTCTATCGTCTTCCGTTTCAACCATTGGAGATGGCATAAGAACGCTAATCATTCCACTTATTATACTGTATGTAACCAAGTCTACTTTCGTGTTTGGACTTATTTTTTCTGCTGAATTTCTCGTATGGATAGTATCCACAGGAGTTAGTGGATATTTTATTGATCGAACAAATAGAGTAAAGAACCTTTTCTTTTCTGATTTTATTATGTTCTTCTTAATGTTGTCTGTTTCCCTGTCATATTTTTTTGCTAATACTTATTTCATACTGTTCATTGTGCTTGCAGTAATAGGAACAAGCATAGGTGAAACCTTCTACAATCCAGCAAGTTTCTCGTTACTCCCAGACATAGTACACAAAGATCTTGACAAGCGCAATGCACTTCTTTCCATGGGTATAAATGCTTCTATGATCGGAGGTTATGTAATAGCCGGGCTGGGATTTTCCTCTATTTCCTGGGGCATATTGTTGCTTATAGACGCAACTTCATTTCTACTTTCTGCTATAATTGTATATACAGGCCTGAGAAAATTCAGCAGATCTGAAAAAAAAGAAAAGATACACATATGGAGGGAAACAAAAGAAACATTCACATTCCTGAAAACTAAAAAGCTTATTCTTTACACGATCATATTTGGATTTGTATTCAATTTCTTGACATCCGGAATGGCAATCATTCTACCAACAATAGCTGTAGAAAACACATCCACAGGATCGATTTCTCTGAGCATATTTTATATTTGTGAACTTGCTGGAATGCTCCTTGGCGGGTCTATAATAATTGGAAAGAGAAAAAGAAAATTGCTAACTTATTTACTAGTAGGTTCTGCTGGAGAAGGTCTAGTCATGTCAATAATGGGACTTTCTCTCCTCGCGGAAGGCATAATAATTATTGTAATGGCTGTGATTTTGCTCGTTAATGGTATTTTTTCTGAATTATTGAATATACCCTTGAGAGTATGGTATCAGAAGCTTGTTCCCAGGGATAAGAGAGCCAAAGTGATAAATACAAAAGACCTTATTCTTACAATACCGATGGTTATTGCATTCCCTCTGATCGGATATCTGTTGGCGCACCATAGTGAATGGTTGACAATCTTCATTTTTGGTTTTTCGGCGGTGATAGTTTCGATTTTCGAATTTATTCTGCTTAAATCTGTTTCGCCCTGGACAGACAATGAACTTCAAGGGGAAACTAACCAATGAAAATGATTACGGCAAAAATGCCGGATTTCCACGATACTGCGAGCACGAACCTGGAATTGCCGTTACTCAGGATATCTGTGGATCACTGCACAGCATTCGATATTGTGGAAAAAGGAATTGCGAGGGAGGACAGCATCGTTGCGTCCATCAGGTAAGCACTGGAAAAAGCTGAAGTCTACAGAAAAAATTCGAATCACAATCTGGAACTTTAAAGAGTGGCAATATTCTTGATACTGGCAGAGGAGGTAGCAGAAATTAGTCTGAAAACTGCAGGTAATATTTAAATAAAATAGACAAATTCAGTATTATCCACTTATCATGTGGTTCAGAGGGATGGAGTTCCCTGTGACTGTCTTTATTAGACTGATAACTCCTGAGGAGCAGCTGATGAACTTAAAAGGTTGCGGCAGGAGTGACTGTAATGGTTTTCAATAGCATTCTATGGTCAAATGGGCAGACGGAAAGCCTTGAGGTTGAAGATCCGGATTTTTTCGTGGACCTCAATATAGATCAGATCATAAATGGAATAATTGATAAAAATAAAGATTATGACCTTAGACCGTTATTCGATACAACGCCAGAAAGCATTGATACCGTGAGATACAGGCAGGATATCTTCAAAGATCTTCAGAATCCGGTTACCCTAGCGGTATTGAAGGAATATTCCATGAGAATGAGAAGCGTATATGCGATGCTTTCCGGTCATGAAAGGCTTTACCAGTATCAGAAACAGGGTTGGCATCTGGACGCCGCCTTGATGTACTTTGATTCAATTCAGGATCTTGCGAAAAAACTAGGCGATACGCACCTTGATTCGCAGGGGCTCACATTATTGAGGGACTATGTTCAGGCGTATGTTTCCTCCAAAAGCTTCATGGGAATATCAGAAGAGGCAAGGCGTGTAAAGGCTAAATTATCCACAATATGTTATGAGATGTCCATAGGATCGACAAGAGTGACAGTCAGGAAAGACAGGGGTAGGCAAAACTACAATGAGATATTGCGTGAAGTATTTAGCAAATTCAGGGGAAAAAAAGAATCAGCAGGAAATCTGCAACATTTCAATGATCCTTCCATGAATCATGTCGAAATCGCAGTGTTGGCATTGATCGCACGTCTGTTCCCGGAAGAATTCAAGGCACTTATCACATTCTATGATAACCATTCAAGCTTCATTGACCCGGTTTTGGCTAGCATATATCATGAATTGCAGTTCTACCTCTCATATATTGAATATATATCTCCCGTCAGAAATACAGGACTGAAATTTTGCATTCCTGAAATAAGAAATGAAAGGGATATTTACTGTATCCAGTCCTTTGATCTTGCTCTTGCACACAAGTTTAAATCTTCAGGTTCCCCAGTAGTTACCAATGATTTCAGATTATCCCGGAATGAAAACATCATTGTCGTGACCGGGCCTAACAATGGAGGAAAAACCACATTTGCCAGATCATTCGGACAGGCGTTTTATCTCGCTGCACTTGGTCTCCCTATACCAGGAACGGAAGCAAGATTGTTTCTCGCGGACAAAATTTACACCCATTTTGAGAAATCTGAGGAGCCTGAGAACCTGAGGGGAAAACTGGAGGACGATCTTGTGAGGATGCGAAAAATCCTAGATCTCGCAACGGAAAGGAGTATAATTATAATAAATGAAATGCTAAGTTCCACAACCTCAAAGGATGCAATTCAGATAGGAAAAAGGATCATCGACCTAATAAGTAAGAAAAATTCCATCTGTATTTATGTGACATTTCTTGACGAGTTTGCCAAGATTCATGGTGTTGTAAGCATGGTCAGCCAGGTCGATCCTATTGCATCTGAAATAAGGACGTTCAAGATCGTTAGAAGCGAACCAAACGGTCTTGCATATGCGAGAGTAGTAGCTGAGAAGTACGGGCTTACATATCAGAAAATTTTGCGGAGGATCAAGGAATGAAGGTAAATTTGCTTTTCCGGGATGTAACATATAAAATCCCAGACAGCCTTCCATGGAACAGTAAAGATCTTGAAAAGGATCTAGACCTTAAAGATATATTCAGTGCCATGTCTGGTAAGGACGCTTATATATTTGAAGTATGTCGGAAAGTTGTTCTAAACAGCGTTAGAGATTATGAGACAATAATGTACCGTCAGGATGTGATGCGTGATTTCATAAACAACCAGATGTTCGTTCGTGAAGTTTATTCAACGCTCGTCAATGCCATTGCGGAAGCGAGGAAACGGCATATTTGGATAAGCAGTTCTAACCCCGAGTCTGTTCTGCACGAATCCATATCCATTCTGAGGATCTATACAGCCGCCTTGGAAAATATCAGGGAAATGGGAAAGACTGCACTGCCATCGCTTCGTTCTGAAAGCTTCAGGCAGCTTTTCACCACAATAATCGACGAGTTTAGCGAAGAATATATCGGTATGGTGTCAGGTTACTTGGAAAGCCTTCGTTTTCCAAGGGGGATATATGTGCGTGGTAAAATTGGAAGAGGAAGCTCTCTAACTGGATACACACTGGTGGCACCAGATGTAAGACCGGTCAGAATTATGGAAAGAATCACACATCTTAGAGACCCTCGCTATACTTATGTCCTTCCAGATCGGGATTTAAGTGGAGCCCAGGCACTTGGTGAAATGCGAACGAGAAGCATACGTGAAACATCCAGAATAGTAGGAGAATCTGCAGAAAACGTTCGGGCTTTTATTGAAGGCTTAAGAGAAGAAATTGCATTCTATATAGGATGCCTCAACCTGTGGAATAAACTTGAGCTCATAGGTGCAAAGGCCTCATTCCCAGTTCCAGAGGACGATTATAAGAAGGGAACCAGATATGAGGGCCTATATGATTTAGCACTGGCTCTGAGATTAGATCATACTGTAGTTGGAAACTCGCTTAATGCAGAAAATGATAGCATAATATTCATAACAGGTGCCAATAAGGGTGGGAAATCAACTCTGCTCAGAGCTATCGGGCAGGCACAGTTAATGATGCAGTGTGGGATATTTGTTGCTGCAGAAACATTCAGCACTTATATTGCGAACAGTATCTGCACGCACTTCAAGAGAGAGGAGGATTCCGGTATGGCAATGGGAAAATTTGATGAAGAACTTAGCAGGATGAGCGCAATAATTGACCACATATCTTCTGGAAGCAGGTTGCTTTTCAATGAATCATTCTCGTCAACCAACGTAAGGGAAGGATCTGAGATTGCCAAGCAGATCATAAACGCTCTGCTGGCCAGAGGAATGAAAATTATATTTGTAACACATTTCAACGAACTTGCTGAAGAATACACTGGAAATGTGACAAGGCCAACCTTTCTCAGGGCAGAGAGGCTGGACGATGGAACGCGTACATTCAGAGTCATTCAGGCCGATCCAATTTCAACAAGCTTCGGGTATGATATATTCCGGGAAATTTTCGGAGAGAGTGTTGAGATCAGATCAACCGTGGAATCATGAAAACGTGGGTATCTTGGCACTTGGTAAAGGAAAGTGCCAATGATGTTCAAGATGCAATCCTTGTTGGTACGAACGGACATATTTTGCCATGATTTAATCTGCCATCAGGACATTGGTTATGGTCAGAATGGAATTACTATTCCACTCTTAAAAATGGGTTACAAAAGAATATTCGCGATTGATGTCAGCAAAAGAGCACTTTCAATTTAGTGACATATTTCACCTGCATGTCTTTTAATGTTATAGACACAATATGGGAAAAAATCGGTTGAATAGAGTTTTATTTACCTTACACACCCAATTTCCTACTTAACATCCATTTTACAACATCAGGTTTCTTGTTGTCGAAGAAACTGCTAATGGGGGAGCATTCATGTTACGTCCATGAAATAGCTAAAAAGGCTTAATTCAGGCATTTGGAAAAAATAACCATTGTACAGCCTTCAATCTTGCACCGATCACTTTCGCTGGAGAGCGTTCACATGGCTTACTTGCTATCAATTCTCCTTTTTTAGAAGACATTTCGTTCCCAATAATTTTGGTATGAAGGTAAACAATTTTATACCGATATACCATTTAAATCCACATGAAAGTGAAAACGAGTATATCCATAGATAATGAGGTTTGGATGGAGCTCAAGAATCTGGCATTACAACGAGGTAAGGACATAAGCTCGATCCTGAAGGATGCTATCGAAAACGAACTGTATATGGATTTAGACAAATCCTTAATAAAGTATTCCAGGCATGGCAAATCTGACCTGGATTTTGATCCAATCAAACCAAAAAGCAAAGTATCCGATCTGGTAAGGAGCATGAGGGATGACAGAGAAGGTCGCGTATATTGACACTAGCGCAATAGTAAAGAGGTATGTGTATGAAACTGGATCAGAATTTATTCGTGCACAATACAAAGACGCCTATCTTGGGAAAGTTCTGCTTTCGTTCAACGTCTGGAATATTGGAGAGGTTATTGGAGTATTTGACAGGGCCCATAGACAAGAAAGAATTACAGGTGAACAGTTTGATGAAGTTATGGACAGATTCTCAGATGAAACTGCAAGACTTAAGAAGATAAGTCGAATAAGAATACTCAACTTATCCGAAAAACTTTTAGTGAGTAGCTGGGACGTTGTGATAAAATACCACATCTATGTTGCTGATGCCCTGCAGATTATAAGTGCCATTGAAGTTGGATGCAGCGAGTTTTATACAGGAGATGAAAAGCTGCATAAGTTAGCACTCTCCTACGGCTTAAATTCTATTCATTTGGGATGATTGCCGATACTTCATAATGAACAACACTACTCTAATTCAAGTGCACCTAAAATATTCCAGTAAATCTTTAATCAAATCCCGACCGGTCCACTCTGGCTCTTACTGAATTTGCTTATAGGTAAAAGCATAAGATTGAATGCAGGATTTTCCACGTGAAAGTGTAAGTGATTTCAAATAGAATTTATAAAGCGTGATTTAGGGAAATCAAGTTACTTGAGATTGGTTTATATTCCATATAATTCAATGATGAGTCTTAAGGTACTATATAAGAGAGTATAAATGATTATATACAAAATATAGATAACACATAGTGTCGAAATCTGGCATAACAACAATTCAACTGGATAGGTCGGTTGTAGATGAGCTTAAAAAGTTTAAAAGATATCGGCGGGAGACCTATAGCGAGATAATTCTTAATCTTATAGAAAGTGTGAGAGAGAGTGGTGAGTTTGAAATGTTTGTGCAGAAGGCCCAGGAAGAGAGGATGAAAGAGCTGTGGGGAGAAGGCGACTACTCTGGGTGGGAACGTGCCTGAGCCTGGAGATGTCATATTAACAAGAGTAAAATTCACTGACTCAGATGACTTTAAAATTCGGCCTGCCCTCATATTATTCGAGGAATTTGGGAACATTGTCATAGCAGGTATAACAACTAACACCAGAATGAGTGGCATAAGTATATTGAAAAGTGAAGGAGCTGCCCAGGATAGTGTGATTAAATTGAATTATGTCTTTACTATTACAAATGCTGCGATAATCAAAACAGTATTTCGATTATCCCGTGAAAAAAGAAATTTGGTCTTTGACGAACTCCTAAAGAAGCTTTCCGCCCTTAAGCCACCATAATAGATGTACATTGTACTCCAATGACTCTCGTCCTCTAGCTTCACCCATCATACCATT
>JAKAYJ010000002.1 GCA_021816385.1 Thermoplasmata archaeon | reverse complement strand
AGTTCGAATCTCCCTCCCAGCGCTCTTCTAGCTTTTCGGATTTTTTACCACTATAAACTTTACATAATCAACCATAGGTATTCTCTCCTACCAACATTTCATCGCAACCCTTTTGATTAATTATATCTTTCAACAATGATCCTTATACTACAAACAAAATAATACAGTCGTGAAGATTTTTCTCTTTTCACCTATTTTCAGGTCACATATAAATATCAGATTGTCATATTCAGATTTGACGTATTATGTCAGCATCAGAATGCAGAACCATGGATATGGCAACAAAAACGAAGATTAAAGTGAGTTTGAGGAAGAACCACAGCAATGGTTATTTTCAGGAACTGGAAAAAAGGGCTAAAGCACTTTCAGACATGAAGAGAATTGAAATCTATCACACCCTGTCCATAACTGAACTGTGTGTCTGTGAGATTTCTGATCTGCTAGGCATACCACAGTCAACCGTCTCAGGGTGTATTAAGGAGCTATACAATGCAAAACTCATAAACAGGAGAAAGGAAGGCAAGTGGTCTTATTACACCGCAAAGCCATTGAGCAATATTAACCCGGAGATGCTGATAAATGAAGTATGATAAGATTCTATTTCTATGTGTTGAAAATGCGGGAAGAAGCAAGATGGCGGAGGCCTTTGGTAAGAAGAAGGGATTAAACTGCGAAAGCGCAGGTACAGTTCCAGCAGGGGAAGTCAATCCGGTAGTAATGAAAGTTATGGAAGAAAAGGGTGTACCAATTGACACAGGGAATCCAAGGGTCCTCTCCAGGGAAATGATTGACAATGCCGATTTGATTGTTATAATGGGTTGCTCAGTTGAGGAATCATGCCCGGCACCACTGGCCAGGGCCATGAAAAAGAAGGTAGTGGACTGGGGACTGGATGATCCAAAGAACCAGGATATTGAGAAGGTAAGGAAGATAAGGGATGAGATAGAAAGAAAGGTAAGTGAACTGGCGTTTGAATAATTACTTTTTCATCGCAACACTCGCGATATTCATATTTTCACTTTTCCTGGTGATATACAAACCAAAGGGTCTTGGAATAGGATATTCTGCATCAATAGGAGCAATTATAACTGTTCTGGCAGGCTTCACAACACTTGTGGATTTCTACAATGTTGTATCGATTGTCTGGAACGCAACCCTGACTTTTGTATCTGTTGTGATAATTGCACTGGTATTCGATGAAGCTGGCGTTTTTGAATATCTTGCGACAAAGATCCTTAATTATTCAGGAGGGTCCGGAAAAAGACTATTCGTACTGGTCATCCTTGTGGGTGCTTTTATATCCGCCTTTTTTGCCAATGATGGCACTGCCCTTGTGTTAACACCTGTGATAGTGGCACTTCTGTACAGGATCGGACTCGATAAGAAAGCTATATTTGCCTATATAATGGCAGTTGGCTTCATAGCAGATTCCGCCAGCATACCTCTTCTGGTCAGCAACCTTGTAAATATTATAGCAGCCACATACTTTGGAATAGATTTCTTTCCCTATATGGAGATAATGATAATTCCTGATCTGGTGAGCATAATTGCAAGTCTCCTGTTCCTCTCACTTTATTTTAGAAAGTCAATACCTGCAAAAATTCCAGAAAAAATTGAGTTCAGGAATGAAGATATCAAGGACCCCGTAATTTTTAAGCTTTTTTTCCCGGTAATCATCAGTCTCGTGGTACTTTATTCAGTGGGTGGAATTTACAACATTCCTGTTTCGATAGTGGCCATGCCTGCAGCAGTTTTCATGTTGCTTCTTGCCAGGAAAGGCAAAAAGATTGATTATGTCAAACCTGTAAAAGAAGCACCATGGCAGATCATCCTCTTTTCTCTCGGTATGTATATAGTAGTTTACGCACTCGCAACAAATGGAATGGTTTTTTACATGGCAAAGGCAGTTGGATATTTCCAGTCATTCCCATTCGGTATGAATTTTGTGATGACAGGATTCATGTTTGCACTTACAGCTTCCATAATGAATAATCTACCATCTGTTTTGCTGGGCGATCTTACATTGCAGCACCTTCATATATCAGGTATCATGCTACTGACAAACGCAATTGGTAACGATATTGGGCCAAAGTTCACGCCAATTGGCTCTCTGGCAACCCTGGTATGGCTATACATGCTAGATCGCAAGGCAAAGATCAAGATCAATACAGTTGAATATATGAAACTGGGTCTTATAGTTGGCATTCCTGTCCTGTTCATCACATTGATGACACTATATCTGGAAAGTTTTATCATTCTCTAAGTTTTTCTGGCATATCTTAAATACCAAAGTTTTCTACTACATTGATTCTGATGAACTATGAGATGTGGTTACTGGGACTTATTGCCACTCTCATGGGTATATTTACCTCATATATTCTGTATATGTCGAGAACTGCTGAAAATCCCCTGAGAAGAATTATCACATATATATTACTGGCAATGATGAATGGAATGTTGCTTGGCCCTGCAATATATCTATCAGGAATTATCGTAATTTCATTGGAGGATGCAGTTGTTATTTCAGCCGGATTTATGGCCATAGAGATCATCTATCCCCTGATCCTCTTTGTACGATCAATAGAACAGGAAGATATTGAAATAAGGATAAGCATCCCGGTCATAATCATCCTCACATTACTGGATGAATTTCTTATGAGTCTTGACTTCAATTCCATAATTCTATCAAAAACAATATTGATGGTTTATGGAACAAATTATGTAGAATTGATCTCCAGAACAGTTTCATCATTCTGGTTCATCTTTCCAATGGCACTTGAAATGGGCTTAACTGCAATTTTCACAATAAGAAAGGAGGAGAAGTTGCCATTCACCTTCATAATGTTCCAGTCTGTGGTGATGTTTTTCACACCAACTGCTGTTCCTGGAAATATATGGGTCAGTGTTTCAGTGTTCTCTGGATGTGCTGTAATGACCGCTCTTCTCATATTCGTTTTCGAGAGCCTCTACAGGGAAAATTATGTCAGGAAGAATTTCTCACGATATCTATTGCAGATACTCCTGATTTATGGCATCATGATGATTGGTGTAATGGTCTTTCAATATGATTCAACAGTAATGATTGTATCAATTGCAATTCTTCTTGAAATGATCATTTATATCAATGCAATTCTAAGAAAGAATTATTTCTCCGGCAAGGGAAAAGTTTACTGGCTTGCAGATAGGAAGTGGTCAACTTTCTTCCTCATGGATGTTTTCATTGCGGAATTTGCAATGGGGGCAACCTTTGATTTTCAATATTATGGGACGTCATTCTTCATAAACAGCCTCCATCTTGCAGTCTTTTCTGGAAACATCTTCAATGTAATTACAGAATTCTCCTATAATACAGTTGTATTCGTAGGTGGCATCACAGGTTCCTCATGGTTTCTCATAATGATGGGTTTTGAAATGGGTTCACTGGTAGTCTTCAAAATAATGAAGACTAGGGAACTTGAAAACAGGATCAGGCTGGGACTTATGATTGTAGCCTATGGCATCTATTCAATTCTTATCCCAAGTTTCCTTGTAACAAATTCCCAGATATACCCATTCATAGGGTGGTCAATGGGAATAGGTACGGCTGGAGGTCTTGCACCAGCACTCATAATACCAATGCTTCTCACCTATGTTATAAGCGGTTCATTATCACTTCTCTTTGGAGCAAGGCAATTATGTTCTGTTTTCTGTACAGCTCCACTGATGTATCAGGGCACTTTTTACGATTCGATGAAGAAATTCAACAGGACAACCCCCACCGCTAAAAAATTGAGCACTGGTGGAGAGAGGAATGTTGTGTACAGGGTAGTTTCATTCACAATCTATATATCCCTTGCAGTCGCAGCCTTATTTTCCTTTTTATATCATTACCATTACATAAATTACCAGATTTACGGAACAGATCCTTTATTTTTCATGTACATAATTATTTTTGATATAATGTGGTATGCTGTTTTTCTTACAATGCCATATTTTGGCAATTACGGATGCATCAATACCGGCTACTGCCACTGGGGTAACTTCAATCGCTTTGTTGGAAAATATGGCCTTTTTAAACTGAAGGTCAAGGATCCTAGCCAGTGCGTTACTTGCAAGACCAAGGACTGTGCCCTTGCATGCCCAGTTGGGTTATCATCCCAGCCTGGTAGTTTCATCTCTGAAGGCCAGTTCAAGAATTCAAGATGTGTTGGCGTTGGGGATTGCGTTGAGGCTTGCCCTTACGAAAATATATTCTTCTACGACGTCAGGAATTTCCTGAAGGAAAAGGTAATGAAGAAAGAGTGAAACACTGGCAGGTCATTATTGTAAGTCATCCCAATCAATCTGTACTCTCACTTTCAATAAATTTCCTCCTGATTGCTACCGGTGTGTTCGAGTCAAAAAACCTGAAGGATATAAGGAAATAATATACCATTGAGAATGCCATGGAAAGTGCAAAAATGATCCACTTAACTCCAAATGGTCCTGGAATTACAACACTCATTACAAGGCCGATGGACGAAAGGAGTATGAGAAAAATGAAATAATTCAGAATTTTTCTCCATTGGTTTTCAAGGTTCCTCCTGTTCTTATATGTATATGAGAGAACATAATAGAGGACAACGATCATCACTATGGAAAATACCATAATAAGCGGAATGGAATAGGTGCCGCCGAATAGGCCAGGATCTGAGGCCTGCATTGCAATTATTCCAATGGAAATCCTCAGGGTCAGTCCACTATGGATCTTCAGGAACAGAAGAGATACCATTTCTATAATCATGGGAATTGTGAAAAGGTAATTGGTGACTCCAGCACCAAGTATATTCATTGTATTTACCAGCTCCCCGTTTGTTCCAAAGCCATATGCAAGTGAATACAGGAACAGAGCCATTGAGACTTCATTCCACCCAACAAGTATGCCTATCCATTTTGCATGGGTTCTGGTCATCCTGCCAATATTCCCGTTGAAAGCTGAAACAAGAATATATGAAATAATAATGGTCATCTCAAACATTGAAATGTTGATGGCCATCACCTGATTGAGGAATCCGTGAGGAAAAAGGAGATAATAATTTAGTGAATTCAGCATTCCCGACATCATAGAAAGCAGGAAGAGTGTAAGGGAAATGCTTCTTACAGTCATGGAGCTGAACCTTGAAGAAACGTAAAGTACGACAAAGACAATGAATGGTGTCATCAGCATTTCTGTAAGAATGATATACAGGAGATCATGCATATACAGCAGAATTAAAAATTAGTATAATACAGTATAGACTTTTTCCAAATATAATGTCAGTTCTGTGACTCTTTTTCTTCTTCCTTGACATCATACATGTAGCAGGAAACATGATGTCCTTCTGAAACCTCGATCATTTTTGGTACAGCAGGCTTCACCAACTGCAGGACAAGATTATTATTCTCTGCCTCAAACTCTATGAAATCAATTGCACCAAACCTGATTCCATCTGGTTTCTGCTTTCTTATTTCAATAAGTTCCTCAATTTTGCGTCTCACAAGGTTCTGATCATAATTTTCCTCATCCCTGAAGGAAATCTCAATCAGGTTTTCGCCTTCGTCTGAAATTATATTTTCAATCTCAGGTATGGAAGCTGGATCATCTAGCCTGTATTCATCAATCATTTCTCTTATACCGGACTCAATATCCTCTGCAGACCAGCCACAGTTACTCATAACGTTGGGGCATCTGGTATGGAAAACGCATCCCTTTGGTATCTGTTCATAGTCAGGTTCCTGTTTCCTCAGAGCTATACCCTCAATCTTAATTGACGGATCAGAACTTGGAATGGATGAAATCAAAGCTTTTGTGTATGGATGAAAAGAATTGGAGAAAATTTCCATTGATGGACCGATCTCCACTATCCTGCCCCTGCATAAAACTGCCACAGTCTGCGTGAAGCTACTGATGAAACTTAGATTGCTACTTGCTATGAGAAAGGAAGTTCCACTCTCCAACCTTCTCTGGTTTATGAGGTTGAATAGCTTTATTTTCATTGTAACATCGAGATATGCTGTCGGATCATCCATTACAACTATCCTTGGGTTCACAGAAAGTGCCCTCATAATTGCAACCTTCTGCATTTCGCTCTCGCTAAGGTGAACAGGATATTTAGAAAGTAGCTTTTCATCAATTCCTATCTCAGTCATCAGGTTCTGCAACCTGTACCCTATTTCCTCCCGATCGAGGTGCTGGATATACTTCAATGGCTCTGACAGGGAATCCATAACAACCTTTTTCGGGTCAAGAGTTGAGTAGACGTCCTGGAATACCGGTTGAATATACCCACGATTTTTAATAATATCCTTGCTGCTCATCCTGAATACTGAGAGTCCCTTGCATAGTTCTTCGTATCTCTCAGTAAGGAGGTCCAGTTCATCATTTCCCTCAATTTCCTCCTCATCTGGATTATAGCCATATTTCTCGATGAACAGTTCATTTATCTTTTCAATTCTCCTGTTAATCTCATCAAGCTCCTCTCCAGCCTCCTTAGTTACATCCACGAATAGCTCTCCTGAGGTGGGTTTTATGAGGGATAACAGAATATCAAGAAGTGCAGTTTTGCCGCTTCCGGATTCGCCTATGATTCCCATGGATTCCCCTTCATGAAGTTTGAAAGATATGTCATCAAGTATTCTTGTACGTGAATTTTCAAGATCCGGTACATCACTCTTTACAACTTCAATGGATATATGTGACGCGTATAGCACAATTTTACCATCTACCATCCTACTGAACCTCCGTCTTATCAGAATATAAAAAGCAGGCAACCCTGTGATTTCTTGACACTTCAATCATTCCCGGAACTTTTACTGAACATACATCCATTGCAAATTTACATCTTGGGTGGAATTTACATCCGCTTGGAGGGTTTACAATTTCAGGTGATTCACCCTGTATGAATTCAAGGGGAACATTACTTTCCAACCCTTCTTTATTCACCTTTGAAGATGATAGATAATCTATTGTGAACGGGTGTTTAGAATTATTGAATATTTCAAGGGTTGTGGATTCTTCAATAAGGTTACCCGCATAGATTATGCCTACTCTCCCTGCTATTCCTGCAAGCAATGTAATCTCATTTGTGATTAAAAGAAATGTGATCCCATTTGAACGTGATAATTTGCGAATAGAATCAAGCAGTTTTGTCTGGGTAAATGCGTCCATTGATGAAGTCGGTTCATCAAGGATGATAAGCTCTGGGCCTCCTATCAGTGCCAGTCCAAAAAGGCATAGATGTCTTAACCCTGGTGGCAATTGATCGTGATATTTATTAACAATGGACTCCGGTCTTTCAATTCCGATTGATTTCATGGTCTCTATGGAATAAGCCACGGCTTCTCTGGAAAATTCCCTGAGCATGAACCTTCTGCCAAATAACAAAGAGACCTTCAGGGCAAAGTATTTCTTATTACTTTCCCTTTTCATGGTTCTGATTTGCTCTTTCATGGCTTCACGTTCCGGTGAATTTGACGAGTCAAGCTCAAGCTTCATAAGATTTATTCTGGAACACATATCATAATAATCAGAGATTTTTTCTATCTCTCTGACCTGTTTTTCTTTCAGTTTTGGCTTGACATTTTCTATCAGTCTTGAAACAGGCATCTCATAATCCACATCCTTTTCAACAATTTCCATCACTTCAGAAATATGGGAATCCAGTCCATTAGACTTGCAGTAATCCACAGTCATGGATTCGCGTTTCACCAGGTCATCAACACCCTTCACCTTCTCAAGGAAATCAATGAATGACTCTTTTGTTATTGTGGATCTCTTTACTATCTGTCTCCCCATCTCGGAAATCCTGTGCTTCAGCAGTACTTCTACCATATGGTCTCCAATGGTTATTGATGGATTTAGGGAATGGAATGTATCCTGCATAAGATAGGATATACGCTTTCCTCTCAGTTCTTCCATAAGCTTATCATATTTCTTTGGCTTCTTCTTGCATATGTCTTCATCCTTTTTTATGGGAAAGTAGGATTTTTTAGCACTCCCTTCAAGATAGTATGCAATATTGATTTTGTTGAATATCACCCTTCCACTCTCAACTGTCCCCCTATTTTCAGGAATCAGGTTCGTTATGCTCTCAGCAAGTATCGTTTTGCCAGAATTGCTCTCTCCGGTTAAACCATAGACTTCTCCACTTTTTATTCCAAGACTGATACTATCAAGTGACCTATAACTGGTGCCATTAACCTTCAGGGTTGTTATGAGATTATCGATCATCAGGGAAATCTGTGTTTCGCCCTTTGAAGGTCTATCCATTCATTTCCACCTCCTTTCAGGATCTAGTGTATCTCTCAGGCCGTCTCCCATTATGTTAACCCCAACGACAATGAGAAGCAGGAAGAACACTGGGATAACTGTTGTCCACCAGTTGGAGAAACCTCCAGGGACCAAACTAATAAGCAGGCTTCCCTGGGCTATTAGGTTACCCAGATCGGGGAGGAACACCGATATGCCAAATACATTCTGAATGTTGAGATATTCAATCAGTGAAAGGAATAGTATAACGGTTCCAAAATTAAGAGTTGCCTGGACAATCACTGGAGAAAGGGCGTCAGGGAGAACATGGCTGAACATATTCCTAATATGGGTCATGCCACTGGTTTTTGCCGCATCCAGGTATCTCATCTTCTTTACGTTTATTGTTGCTGACCTGCTTATTCTGGCATAAATCGGGAAAAGTGATATTATGAGTGCAGCGGACACAACATCAAGGCCATCAAATGATGTTCCACTTGCTTCCAGTGAAATGGAAAAAACAATTGCCAGGCCGATTGCGGTAACGTAGAAAGGAATGCTGATAAATGTGTCCATTATCCTCATAAGGGCCTCGTCAGTTGCACCGCCAAAATATCCAGATACTGTTCCAATAAGCAATCCCGAAAGCGAAGAAACTAGAATTACCAGTGCAGTATATCCAAGATCTATATACAGGGATGAAAGAATTGCAGGAAGAACTGGAATGCCGGCATAAGTTGTGCCAAAATAATACCACCATGCTGGGCCATTCCCATACAGTGAAGATGGTTTCAGAGTTGGCGGTAAAGGACCTGATCCTGTCACTGAAGAAAACCTTGTTAGCTGGGAAACTAAGCCGTATCCTGCTCCAAGATATTGGGGAACTGCCACATCCAGTAATGCTATTATGGAATAAACCATAAGAATAATGAATCCCACAAGAAATGCCTTCTTCTTGAGCAGTATCCTGAAACTGAGCTTGAATCCGAAGTCACTCATGCTCTTTTTTTCATTTTTAAACAGTGAAATTGATTTAACCATGAATGCACCTCAAAAGTTCACCTCTGGATTGAGTATCACATAAACAAGATCGACCACAAGATTTGCTATCATGAAAATAATGCCAAAAATAAGAACAAGTGAAGCCATGGCAAGGCCATTTGCCTGGATATCACCTATTATCTCAACAATAAGGAATCCAAGTCCATGAATTCTGAAGAAATACTCTACAAGCAGGCTTCCAGTTAACAGATATGCAATTATAAGGCCAATCATTGTAGCCGACGGGAAGAACCCGTTCCTTCTTGAATAATTGATAACAACATTCTTCTGACTTAATCCTCTGGCAACCGCATTTCTGGAGTACCTATAGCTGGAATAATCCATAACACCCGCCCTTATGTACCTGATGATAATGGCAAGGATGCTCAGGGTGAGTGCAATAACAGGAAGTACAAGATGCAGAAATGAGATATATGCAAGAGTAAAATCACCGTGGAGAATGGAGTCAAAAAGTAGCATGTGGGTGGGATAAGACACCTGGCCTGAAATCCATGGGAGATTCACGCCAGATGAATACCCCTGACCATAGACTGGCAGTCCGGAATTATGTCCAAAAAGTCCTGCAAAAACCCCTATTCCACTGCCAAAAGTGAATTCCAGAATTATTGCAATCCAGAAAAGCGGCATGGAATAAAATATGAGGGATGCTATCCTTGCCATATAATCCGCTTCTTTGCTGCCCTGGTTCCCTATATATGTACCCAGTGGAACTCCTATTAAAAGTGTCAGTATCACAGTCAAGATTACTATTTCAACTGTAACTGGAAAATAAAGTTCGAAACCTATTATGAGAGGACCGGTGAAAATAGAAGTGCTTATTGTTCCAAAATTTCCATGAAATATCATGGAAAGGAATGAGATATATTCATTTGTAAAACTACCATAAACAGGCAGAAATGGTCTTGCGAATATGAAAGTAATGAGAGACAGGAGGAACAGCGTAGGGATAATAATCACTATCCTCCTCAGAATGTAGAATCGCAAATCCATCAATCTATTAAAAAACAGTGTTATATAACCTATTTGGTTTTGTATAACCATAAAAAGTAGTATTACATAGAATACTGGGAGGATCAGTTATAATTGAATCATATTCAAATATGGTAAGATTGTTTATTTTGTTATGATATTGTTTAAATTCTTCAAGCAATCTCACATCTGGTGTAAATATGGAAACCTCAGATTATGAAACGCCCTTTGTAACCATTGAGAGGGAGAAGTGGAGAAAACTAAGAGACAGGAAGAAAATTACAATTACAGAAGAACAGTTGAGGGAAATAAGAGGTATAAATGAAAATATATCCATGAAGGAGGTAAAGGAGATTTATGCACCATTGACCAGGTTGCTCAAGGTATATTATGACAATTACAGGCGTCTGAACAGGACAAGAAAGGCCTTCCTCGAGATGGAAAACGAGAGGGTGCCTTATATTATAGGGATTGCAGGTAGTGTTGCAGTGGGAAAGAGCACAACAGCAAGAATTATGAAGGAACTTATTTCTTCATGGGAAAATTCACTCAATGTTTATATTGTTACCACAGATGGTTTCCTTTATCCAAATGAGGAGTTGAAAAGAAGAAACATAATCGAAAGAAAAGGGTTTCCAGAAAGCTATGATCTCAAATCCATGATCAAATTCCTTTACAGGATCAAATCTGGAGTAAGCCATTTAAAAGCGCCTTTCTATTCTCATTTGAAATATGACATTGTTCCTGAAGAGGAAATTGAAATTGAGAATCCGGACATAATAATTTTTGAAGGTTTAAATGTTCTCCAGTCCCATTCTGACAGGGTAAATGATAATTTTCATGATCTGATGGTCTCAGATTTTTTCGATTTCTCCATATATGTTGATGCTGAGGAAGAGACCATAAAGGAATGGTTCATCCAGAGATTCCTGAAACTGAAGGAAACAGCGTTCAAGGATCCCAATTCTTATTTCAAGAAATACGCATCCATTCCAGATGAAGATGCCATAAAGATAGGTCTGGATATATGGGAGAGAATAAATGGACTTAACCTTAGAATGAACATAGAGAGAACAAAATATCATGCGCAGTTAATCCTCAGGAAGAGAGAAAACCATGAGGTAAATTACATTCAGCTAAGGAAGATCTAATTATCTAAAGCCAACAAATTTTGGTAATTTCCTCATTTTATCCTTTCCACTATGACACCGTTTGCCATTCCACCACCCTCACATATGGCAATAAGACCGCGATTTGCTTTCTTTCTCTCCAGAACATTAAGCATTGTCCCAACCAGTCTCGATCCTGTTGCTCCCAATGGGTGGCCAATGGCGATGGCTCCGCCGTTGATATTGACTTTATCCGGGTCTGCACCTGTGGATTTAATCCAGGCAAGCACAACTGAGGCAAAGGCCTCATTAACCTCAAAATAATCAAAATCCTCCATTGTAAGATTTTCCTTCTTCAACATCCTCTTTGTAACATCGATCGGTCCTGTTAGCATTTCTACAGGATTCACCCCTGCAACGGTGAATGATTTCAGCCTTGCCCTTTTATTCAGGTCTAGCTGGTCGGCTTTCTGTTCTGAAGCAATAAGTGTCAGGGAAGCACCGTCAGATATCTGACTTGAGTTTCCGGCAGTAATATTATCTACTCCATAGAATGCATTTTTCAACCCTGATAACTTTTCTATGGTGCTATCAGTTCTCACACCTTCATCACTATCCACAACCCGATTGTTTCCATCCCTGTCTGCCCCCATTACAGGGAAAATTTCCGATCTTATATCATTGATGTTTGAATGGGCTTTCCTGTGGCTTTCAAGACTGAAAATGTCCATCTCTTCCCTTGTTATACCATATTTCTCAGCGACAATTGATGCTGCTCTGGCCTGGCTGAACCAGTCCTCGTCTATTGGATATCTTTGCCTGAGCTCTTTGGTCATGGGCGTGGAATCGTTATGGATGCTTGAAAACATTGGAACCCTTGTCATAGATTCAACTCCACCTGCAAGGACAAGATCATAAATTCCAGATTCAATTCCACTGTACCCAAACTGTATGGATTGAAGGCTTGAACCACATTGCCTGTCCACGGTGACTCCTGGAACAGTTTCTGGAAGACCTGCTGACAGCCAGGCATTTCTAGCTATGTTTGCTGATTGTTCTCCAAACTGATCTACGCTACCAACTATAAAATCATCTATGTTTGAAGGTTCTATCTTCATCCTGACAAGCAGCTCACGAGACAGTGATCCAAGGAGGTTGACAGGATGTGTATTCCTGAAGTACCCGTTTCTCCTTCCGAAGGGTGTTCTCAAATTTTCAATTACATAAGCATCATGTAATTCTCTATTCATTTTTAAGAATAGTGTCCCAATAATTATCTCTTATCATTCATAGCAAATCATAAGTGCCATTCGAAATATTTGAAATTCAATAAGCTGGCTTAACGTGTAGTTCATATAATTTTTTTTATAAATCCTATTAAGCTGAATTCTATTTTACCTATATGGAAAATAAAAAAATCATGATACTTGGAGCAACAGGCTCCATTGGCAAAAGGCTTTACTATTCCCTTAAGGAGAAAGATTATGATATATATGTAGTTTCACGAAACAGTAAGAGGGCGAAGGAAATCCTGCAAGATGCTACAAGTTATATTGAATACAATATGAATAAACCAGATGAACTTTCTGAATTCATGAACGGAATCAGAGCAGTGGTAAATCTCTCGGGAGCTCCTATTTTTTCAAAATGGAGAGGGAATTACGAGAAGGAAGTCGTGGAAAGCAGGGTAAAGGGAACGAGGTACGTAATAAGTGCAATGGAAAAATGCGATAAGAAACCAGAAGTACTGATCAATGGTTCTGCAGCAGGTATATATGGGTATTCGGAAAATGTAGCTGCAACAGAGAGCTCTCCCGAAGGAAAGGATTTCTGGGCAAACCTTGTATCCAGCTGGGAAAAAGAGGCATATAAGGCCAAAGATCTCGGTGTGAGAGTCGTAACTGTAAGAACAACCCTTGTACTGGAAAATGGTGAGGGTGCACTGGCCGCACTGGTACCGTATTTCAGGAAGGGACTGGGTGGATATGTAAGACCAGGTAGCCAGATATTCCCGTGGATTCACATGGATGATGAGATAGGCATAATAATGTCTGCAATTGAAAATACTGGCTTTTCCGGTCCCATAAACTGCGTAGGCGGAAACTGTACCTCAAGAATATTTTCTGAAAGTGTTGGGAAAGTATTGAAGAAAAAATCTGGGCTACCAATTCCTGGTTTTATCATAAAATCTCTCTTCGGAAAGGCCTCTGATCTTGTTCTCAAAAGTCAGTTAATAAAATCGGAAAAAATGGAATCTCTTGGATATAAAATCAAGTTTGCGGACATCAATATTGCCATGGAAGACGCACTCAAGGAAAAAAAGAATTGATCTTTTTACCCACATTTTCTCATTCTATGCTTTCTCCTCTATTTCCATAGAGAATATCATACATCTGGGAGAATATTCCCTTCTTTTCCCTCAACTCTGGGAATGTTCCAGACTCAACAATTTTACCATCCTGTAGAACTATAATCTTATCTACCAGGGATATCATTGAGAACCTGTGCGTTATCAGGATAAGTGTTCTATCCTGGGCGAATTTTTCCAGACTCTGGAAGATGAACTTCTCTGAATATGGATCAATATTCGATGTTGGTTCATCCATTATGATGATCTGAGGGTTCCTGCACAATGCCCTTAAAATGGCAATAGCCTGCTTCTGCCCCTCTGATAGGCTCCTTCCAAGTTCTCCGACATTGGTTTCCATGCCATCAGGGAGCTTGTCAAATATCCTTTTCAGGCTGAAATCAGATGCAAGTTTTTCTATTTCCTCCTCAGACTTGTCTGGAGCTGCGATTTTAACATTCTCATATATTGTGCCCCTGAAAAGGAATGGTTCCTGAAGTACTGGAGAGATGAGATTCCTGTAAGACTCTGTGTTAATTTCTGAAAGGTTCCTCCCATCTACTAGTATTTCCCCTGTTTGTGGCGTGTAGAATTTCATTATGAGGTTAGAAAGTGTCGTCTTCCCGGCTCCAGTATGTCCAACAATCCCTATATTCTCTCCTTTCTTTATTGTCAGATTAATATTTTTAAGGGCATCCGAATCGTCGTATGCGAAATTGACATCCTTAAGGACAATAGAGTCCTTGAGTGTTGAAACATTTATCTCTCCTTCAGATTTTTCCTCCTTCTTACTGTCTATAATTCCGTATATTCTTCCAACCCCAACAATAGATGACTGATAGGAGTTATAGAGCTGTGAAAGCTGGATCACAGGATCAAAAAACTCCTGAACGTAAAATATGAATGAAACAAGGATACCGATTGAAATCAATCCAGCCCTTAACTGTATTGCTCCCGCCAGTACAACAATAGCTATTCCAGTATATTCGATCACTCTTACTATTGCACCATACATTGAGGAAAGTCTTGATGCCTTGATATTTGCATTAAGATTATCACTGTTAAGGCCGTCAAATTTTTCCTCTGTATATGATTCCACGTTGAACGCCTTTATGCTTCTTATGGATGATATATTTTCAGCAAGATTCCCGGTGATTGCCGCAATTGTTCTTCTTGTTCTTAGATAATTCCTCCTCACTTTGCCCTGCAGTGATATGGTGAACAATGAAAGGAAAGGTAGCACTATGAGAGCATACAGGGTCAGGTTAAAATCGAGATACAGCATAATTGCTATGGACATTATTACGGTGGTCATTCCGGAGACGACTGACGGGATCTGAAAAGTAAGAAACTCTCCCAGAGTTTCCCCATCATTTGTCATTCTGCTGATCAGAAAACCTGCCTTAACCTTGCTGAAGAATGAAATTGGAACGTGCTGTATGCTTTTGAATGATCTGTCTCGAAGGTTTTTTACAGTACCCTGTGCAAGTATGGTTGAGCTTATAACCCTGAATCTGTTAGATGCAAACTGTATCATTGCCAGTCCAATGAATAGCAGGCTGAAATCAAGTATATCCTTGAAACTTCTGTCGGCCACTCCGTTAACAGCATCTCCAATTGCAAGGGGGGAGAAAGTAGCAGCTATTGCAGTGATCATGACTGAGGCAATCAATATAGTCATCTGCTTCCTGTTTTTTGCCATGTCCTTTATAAGTCTCTTGAGGGCTGTTCTTCCCTTCAGGGTTTTTATATAAGTTTCCTCGATTTCTTCATAGGTCTGTTTCATTTTCGAACCCCTCCTTTTCCATTGCGTAGTTCAACTCTTCAATATTATCGAGTTGTCTTATCTCCCCGTCCTCAAGTTCATACACTGTTGTTGCATATTTCATTGCCGAGTATCTCAGAGACACGAGCACTACAGTAATGCCCTCAATATTCTTCACGATCCTTGAGAAAATTGCAAGCTCAGTCTCTGGATCAACGCTTGAAGTGGCATCATCCAGTATGAGTATTCTTGGGTTTGACGCTATTGCCCTCGCAAGGGCAACTCTCTGCCTCTGGCCTCCTGAAAGTGTTATCCCTCTCTCCCCAATGATGGTTGAATAACCTTCAGGAAGGCTCTCAATGAAATCATCAATCCTGGCAATCTTCGAGGCTCTTTTAGCCATCTCCTCTGTAATTTCTTTCCTGCCAAATATGATATTTTCACTTATTGTTCCTGAAAGAAGACTTATTTCCTGGGGAACTATGGCAATATTCTTTCTCAATGAAGAGAGCGGAATATCTTTTATGTTGACACCACCGATAAATATACTCCCATCTGATGGATCTTCAAGTCTTGGTATGAGATTAACAAGGGAACTCTTGCCGGTACCTGTTTCCCCTGTAAGGCATACAAATGATTCGGGTGGTATTTCCAGATCGATATTTCTTAAAATTTCCCTGTCTCCACGCTTGTATCTGACGTTCCTCATGCTTATTCCGTTTCCTTTCGGGAAATCACCACCTGTTAGAACATCCTCATCAAGATCCCTGTCCAGCACCCCCTTTATCCTGCCTATTCCGGCTCTTGCATTTTCTGAAAATGCAATCAGTCTTCCCAGGAAACTTACTGGAAAAGTTACCATGGTAAATATATTTACAGCTGCAACCAGCCCACCCACATCGCTTCTTGCTATAATTGATGTGTAACCTCCATAGAATATTACAGCGGTGGCAGCTGCACTTATTATGAATGGCATAAGGTTGTTGTAAAAACCCCTCAGGTTTGCCACTTCCATATATTCTCCATAATATGTATCTGTTATTCCTGTAAATCTGTTGATCTGTGGGTCCTCCTGCAGGTAAGATCTGACAGTCCTCTGTCCTGTAATGTCCTCCTGAATGCTTTCAGTCATGACCCCATATGTTTCCCTTATTTTCATCCAGTGTGGCCTTTGCTTCCTCTGAAACTTTATGCCTATATAGATAAGAATTGGAACCGTTGCGAGAAAGAATAGCGAATAGAAAACATTAATATAAAAGAGATAACCTACTGCGAATATTATTATTAAAATCGTTGGAATTAATTGGGAAAGGGAATTCATGATGAAATTTCTGCTTGCATCAATATCCATTGTTGTTCTGGATAGCAGGTCACCCGATGTTTTATCCTGAAAGAATTTTGTCTTCTTCTTCACCATGCTGTTTACAACCTTCTTTCTCAGGTTGTAAGCATATATCTGGCTGGAGTATTGTGCCCCAAAGTTAACTACGAAGGATGCAACCGCGGATAGCACAGCCAAAAGCAGAATGTATTCAATTTCCAGATAGATTGCATTAAAATTCTTGGATTCCAGGGAATCAATAATTGCACCTATTATAATAGGAACAAGAAGCCTTGTTGCAGTAGATAATACTGCAAACCCTATTATCAGGTAAATTACCCACTTCTTGTTCTTGAGGTATTCCCTTGAAAAGAGTAGAGGTTCAAACACTCCTTTTATTTTTTTCAAAAAACTTTTTTTATTATCATTCAAAATATCCCTATATTATGACGAGAATTTTAAAGTTTTGTAGTTGATTCAAAGACTTTTATATGGTTGAAGAATAAAGAACTTTTTCAGTTTTCAAAAATAAGAATATAAAATAAGAATATAAATATATATAAGTGACTCATAGAGGCTGAGTGAAAAGGTTTGAATTCAATGAAGTGAATACAGTAGAAATACGTGCAAAGTCTGTAGGAATTATCTGAATAAAACCTTTGAAATCATTAAAGTTTAATAAATTCAAGTATAAATGAATGGGTGAAGATCTGTATGGCTATAAGTGAAAATAATCAAATGAAATCAGAAAAACTTAATAGAACTCAAGTTGCTCAGATCCTTTCTGCCTTCTCTGGATGGCTTATGGATGGTTATACATCAATAGCATACGTGGTTGTTGCTGTAACCATATCCGGGGTATTTTTTCCCTCAAATTTTTCAGATTCTCTCTTTCTCACATTTCTCGGTCTCGCAGTTGGAGCTCTAGCACGTTTTGTTGGATCAATCGCCCTTGGAAATTTTCTTGGAGATAAGCTCGGTAGAAGGAAAATGCTACTGTATTCCATTGTAGGATTTTCATTCTTTTCCTTCCTGATAGCTTTCATACCCACTTACCAGACAGCAGGATATGCAGCAACAGCAATACTGTACATACTCCTATTTTTAGTTGGTATCTTCGCAGGTGCGGAATATTCTGGAGGTACAGCATTATCAATGGAAGCCATACCGCAGAGAAAAAGGGTAGCAGTAGGAGCTTTTGTACAGAGTGGTTACGGAGTTGGATATTTCATCCTTTTGCTGGTTGCATCTCTTGTGAGGTCTTATTATGGCCCGGCACAGGCGGACGACCTTGTATGGAGGGTCATATTTGCAACAACTATTATTCCTGGTATAGTTGCCGTCATCATCAGGCTATTCACTCACGAGAGTCCTGTTTTTGATGAAATGAAATCCAGGAACGAAATTGAAAAGGTTCCCATAGAGGGTACAATATTGCAAACAAGAATTCTTGTTTCGGCTTTTTTGCTGGTGGCTGGCCTGCTATTATTAAACACAATAACACTGAGTTTCTACCCTACATTCCTCGGGGAGTTGTACACAAAGATATCCGGATCTGCCGATGATCTTTACAATTCTCACATAAGTCTCATATCACTCGTAGGTGTATGGATAGGTGGAGTTTTTGCCTTCCTGATATTCAGGAGAAAATTGACCATGACTATATTTTCCATAATATTCCTGATATCATTAATACCTCTTTATTACCTTGTATTTTCTGGAAACCTTACACTTACCATTGTAGCTTTTTCAGTTCAGGCATTCATTGAGGCCGCAATATTTGCATCTATACCTGCATTCCTATCAGAAGTTTTCAGCAAGTCACACAGGACTACATCCATTGGATTCATATACAATGGTGCAGCAATACCTGCGAGCTTTGGAATTTCTGCTGTCATATACTTTTCTTCAAAAAATCTGTTCGGCACAACCGGTCAATCGTGGTTGATTTTCCTCTTCATTGGAACAATTGTCCTGCTCATAGGATTATTACTATCAAAAGAGAGTTCAAGCAGACTGAAAGATCCCATAAACGACTGATGATTTGGAAAAACAATCTCCAATATGGCACTTCATTTTCTAAATCTCAGGGCATCAAGTATGTAATCTGGAATACTAACGGTCATGTTATTATTCAATCTGAGCCTGCCTGGATTATCTTCCTTCATTACCATGATATCAGGCAAAAGGGAATTTTCTTCCAGGAATTTTAGAATATCTGGAGTTTCAAAAATTACCCTGTTCAAAAAATACCTCCTTTCAACGTCAAGTTCTTTATATTTCAGGTCTGAAGGAACGGAAACTCTGCCGTTGCTATCCGGTACTGGATTTCCATGCGGACATTTTTCGCAGTCGAATTTCTTACATGCTGCTGAAATAATCTCTTCTGTCATGCCGTGCTCGATGCCCATTGCCTGATCATCAAGCTTGGACCACTTCATATTAAGCCCTTTCCACAGGAGTATCTCGGCAACTCTATGCTTCCTCAAAAACAGGTTTGCCTCTCTTTCGCCATCCTCAGTAAGAGAATATTTACCCCTATCATTCCTTTTTACAAAGTTCTTATCAAGAAGTATTTTAATCTCATCATAAACAGTCTGTCTTGCGGTTCCCAGTATCTGGGAAATGTCTGCCAGGGTCGCAAATCCCTTGTATTCATTCAATTCATATATTGATTTTAAATAATCCTCAGTCGTCACCGACAGGTTGGCACTCATCACAATAATAATTCCATTCTGGATAATATACTCTCCTTACATGTAATTCAGAGTTCAATCATTACATAATATTTACCACGGTCCTGTATTACTTTGCAGGATATACCTAAGTTTTTAATCTTATTCTCAAGATCTTCAGCCTCTATTTCAGTGCCAGTCTTGAGATACAGGGAATTGAAGCCAAATTCTGGGACTTCATGCTGTTCAACTATGAATTTGCTAATTTTATTCATTATGACTGAAAAGGTACTCTCATCAACCGTAAGGTCGCCTTTCCTTATCTTCTCAAGACCTATGTTCATAATACCATCAAATATAGACTGGTCCGATTTTCTCTTTATATTCTTTACACTTTTTGATCGCGCACCGCTTACCAGTAGAAAAGCTCCAAGGGCCAGTACCGGAATCAGGTCTATAATATAAAATAACAGAAACCTATAATATACTACTATGAATATATAAAATGAAAGAAGGGCAACACCTCCCAGCACTGATGTAAGTTTCATGGCACTTTAATTCAATCAATTTATTAATATTATTCTAAACAATAGGTGATTTCAATATTGAATACAGACCGTAAAACATCCCACGACCTGCTCCATCCCTTTCATTATTCTGGCTTAGTTCATGTTTTAAAAATAATGAAGTGTTATGGAAGGTGTTTATTTTTAGTCAGAAAGCATGTCGCTCCATGGATGAAGATTCTATTTCTGTCCTTAACCGGGAAATTACAGATTGCAGAAAATGCCCCAGACTTGTAGATTTCAGGGAGCATGTGCTTGAAAAGTCAAAAAAATATGAATCAGAAATATTCTGGAGAAAGCCTCTAACAGGATATGGAGATATAAACGGAAGAATGATGATAGTGGGCCTTGCACCAGCTGCATCTGGAGGAAATAGGACAGGACGGGTATTTACGGGAGATAAAAGTTCGGAATTTCTCATCTCCTGCTTATACGAAGCCGGTATAACAAACCAGAAAACATCACTTTCCAGGGATGATGGCCTCGCGTATTTTGATTCATATATATCGCTTGCTGTAAGGTGTGTCCCCCCAGAAAACAAGCCGGAAAAAGGGGAGATAATGAATTGCAACCCATATCTACTCAGGGAGATCCATTTGATGAAAAATCTGAAGATTATAGTTGTTCTGGGAAAGATAGCGTTCGATGCTGTAGTTCAATCACTGAGGGAATCTGGAAACACAGTAAGAGGATGGAAATTTGGAAACGGGAAAGTCTATGAAATGGATGGATACAAAGTTATGTGCATATTTCACCCAAGCCCCAGGAACGTGAACACTGGAAGAATCACAATGGAAGAGTTTGTGGAACTATTCAGGAAAGCAAGAGAAATGACAGAGTGAAAAGATTAAAGCCATTGAGATGATAGTTTCCCTTAGCTGATCAAGATGATAGATATATCTAAAAATGGCAATATTGGGGAAATATCACTTTCAAGAAAGGAAAAGAGGAACGCGATTAACCAGGAGCTGCTGGAAGAACTGATCAAGGCCATTAAATCTCTGGAAGAGGACAGGAATCTGAAAGTAATTGTATTTGATTCCAGTAACGGTGACTTCTCAGTTGGTGCAGATATAAACGATCTTCTGGCGATGAACATTGATCTTGCCAAATCCTTCAGAAAAAAAATGTCCACAATTGTTAGTAGCATGATCAATTCAGACAAAATATTCATCTCATATCTGACTGGATTCTCTCTTGGAGGCGGTTTCGAAATATCACAATGGTCAGATATGATTATAGCAGAAGAGAAGTCAAAAATTGGGCAACCTGAAGTTAATATCGGAATAAATGCAGGTGCTGGAGGGAACACTATCCTTCCAAGGGAAATAGGATATAAAAACGCAATGTACCTAGCTCTTACTGGTAATATACTTTCAGCCAGGGAAGCAAAGGAAAGAGGAATTATACAGGAAACTGTAAGTTCAAAGGAAGAAATGCTTGAAATTGCAAGAAAAATTGCCTCAAAAGATAGTCAGACGATAATAGAAATTAAAAAATCTATGGTCAGATCACTGGGGTTAAATCCCGCAGATGATATGAAGCAAGAGGAAGAGTCATTTATAAAATTGACACAGAACATAACCACAAAGGAACTTCTCAAAGCTTTTCTCAATAAATAGAATATTGAGTCATGCAGTATAGCAAATTCAAATATATATTTATAAAAAAATGACATTCAGCACATATGTACATAGTTTCAACTTCCAGAACCGGTGAATTTGCAAAAAACATGATGACCAGCAGTTCGATGAAAGGAGTGGGGGTTGAACGCAAGGTATTTCCTGATGGGGAAAGATATTTCAGGATACTGGAGGATCTGAGCGGGAAGGAAGTTGCGGTTGTCGGAAATACGAACAATGATTCGGAGATACTTGAATTGTTATTCCTGCTAGATGCTGTCCGGGAGGACAATCCATCTAAATTAATTGCGGTGATACCCTATTTTGGATATGCGAGACAGCATATGATCTATAAGAAAGGTGAAGCAATATCAGCAAAAGTCCTGATCAGTTCCATATCAGAATATGCGGATGAAATCGTTACAGTTGATATTCACGACACCTCTTCATACAGGTATTCAAAAAGGAAATGCAGGGATTTTCATGCATCTGGAAGTATTGCAGACTATTTCAGGGAAAAAAATATTGATCTTGTCATGGCTCCCGATGATGGTGCATTCTTCAGGGCTAAGGAGGTAGCTGATATTCTTGGATGCAAAAGCGGATTTATGAACAAGAAGAGAATAGACGCAACTACGGTGGAATATAACATGGATCATATAGATGCCTCAGGAATGAAGGTATTACTTGTAGATGACATCATTTCTACGGGTGGTACAATACTGAGGTCCATGGAAATCATAAAGAATTCAGGGGCATCAGCAGTGTTTGTATCTGCAACTCATGGCTTATTTATAAACAATGTGGACAGAAAAATAGCATCAGAGTGTGTAGAACTGGCCGTATCAGATACTATCAAGTCAGGTTATAGCAAGATTAATGTATCCCGGAAACTATCATATTTCATCACTGGTGATTAGATTGGAAAAGAATCTGAGAATATGCCCAATTGATGGTTTCTATAGGGGTTTTGAATGCCCAAAATGTGGACAGGAGGGACGGAATCTCATGTATCCGGATGAGGTGGATGCTGTTGGTCGAATCCTTGCTGGAATGCTCAGGCACTTCCCAGAAAATTATGGAATCAGGTTATCAAAAAATGGTTACGCAAAAATATATTCTATTGTCCCAGCCATAAAGACGCAGAGGAGAAGGTTTGGATGGTTAACTCCACTTCATATAGAGGCACTTGGTAAAACAGATGAAAAGGGAAGATACCAGGTGAATGATAGAGGGGAAATAAGGGCAACGTATGATCACACAATTCCAGTAATCCTTGATGATCTTCCAGTAGATGATATACCTGACATACTTTTTTACCAGACTACCGGGGAGGAGTTCTCACTGATCAGGGAAACTGGAATCAACCCATCTGACAAGACATATATCCATCTCTCATCAACGTTCAGGAAAGCATATGTCACAGGACTGTTCCACGTGGATGATCCAGTAGTGATAGGGATCAACACCGAGGAGCTCAGGGAGAAAATACCAGTGTACAGGGCTTCAAGAGAGGTTTATCTCACAACGGAAATTCCTCCAGAATTCATATTATCAATCGAGCAGGAGAAAGTAGACCTGTCCCAGGAAGAAAAGGAGGAAGTTGAAAATTACAAGGAGAGGAGGGAAAGGAGAATTCTCGGGGAGAGGAATAACTTAAAGCACTGATTTAAGACGTATATAGTCCCTTGCAGCGGTAATTCCCCTGATAGCTGCCCCATATATGTCATACTGTACCCTTTCTATACTGCTTGATCTGAACCTTTGATCAGGTTCCTTTACGAAAACTATCCCATCATTCTCAGCCGTATGCCTGTAGACCATCTGTCTATGCCTGTCCAGTGAAGTAAGGCTCCTTTCTGTCATATATATCCTGCATCTTTCTGCGAGTTTTAGTGCCTGATCAAGATTCTTGTAAATATTTGAATCAACGAATATATCATTATCTTCATCCAGGTTCTCATATCTATCTTCTGTTGCCAGGAAGATATCCACGTCTTTTACTGATACCCTTGTACTGAAGTTTACTCTTATTCTGAGTCTTTCAACCTCCTGGTTATAGAAATCTACCAGTGCCATAAACTCTCTTCTCTTTGTGGGTTCATCTATCTCATTGATCTGTCCACCTATCCTGTTTCCCGCTTCATTGATCTCAACATCCATTCCTGCATTAGCAAGGTAAATGGCAGCCTCCATCCCAGCTACACCGGCTCCTGCTATCTTAACATGTCCTGTTGCATGCTCGGCAGTATAGTATGTTTCATTGCCTGTTAGTGGATTTACAGTACATCTTACCTGGCCAAAACTGAAATCCCTGCATGCCTGGTTACATCTAATACATGGTCTTGGCTTCATGCCGGCCTTTAGTTTCAATGGAAAATAAGGATCAGCAAGTGCGGCCCTACCTACAGCAACTAAATCGCTTTTTTCCAGGGCTTTTTTAACAGAATCAAGATCAACTACAGATCCGACTACTATTGTTGTTACATCCGGTTTTCTAATCAATCTATTTCCAATGTGATTTCTTTCAGAATAATATGAGGCAGAAGAACCTGGGGGAGCAGTCCTACCTGCAGAAAAATGAACATAATCTATGTTCTTCAGGGAATCGGCAATTTTAAGACCATAATCAGGTCCATACCCATCGGGTTCATCTTCATACAGGCTTAGCCTGATGCCAATCTTTAGATCCGTTTCCTTTCTTATAAGGTCTATTATTTCCTGAGGGAACCTCAATCTCCCAGTAAAATCATTACCATAGCGATCCTTTCTTTTATTCAGCGAAGGCGATAGAAACTCCTGAATGAGGTATGCATGTGCGCCATGAAGTTCAACCCCGTCAAAGTTGGATTTTTCGGCTATTTTTGCTGCCTTAAGAAAGGAATTTTTAATCTCCTCTATCTGTTCCATAGTCAGTTCATCAGTTTCCCTGCCGAGGTATGGCATGGAAGTCGGTGCTCCTGGTCTTTCAGAAGATTCTGCAAGAGCCTTTCCCCCGGCATGCACCAGCTGTGCAAAAATTCGTGTACCATGAGAATGAATTCGCTCTGTGAGCCTCTTCAATCTTGGTGCCTGGTCATAGGAAGCAAAGGAAAGTTCATTTCTCGAGCCCCTGCTCAGGGGAGCATCGATATATGAATATTCAGTAACAATCATTCCAAATCCTCCACGTGCTCTCTCTTCAAGGTAAGAAGTGTGAATTTCATTGGTGAAACCATCTGGATCAGCCAGATTAGAAATCATGGGTGCCATCACAAATCTATTTTTAATTGTCAAGTCTCCTATATTCACCGGTTCAAAAGGGTCCATATTACCATATTAATTCCTTTTATAAGTTATTGAGGGTCCAAGTTCAACTGTAAAACTGGGGGAATTAAGCAGGGAAACACTTTGTATCCTTTCTCATGGGTGTTTATATAAGGAATTAATCTCTAAAATACAAAATTTCCTGCCTTGATACTTGAACATTCACATGAAAAAACAATTCTGGAACCTTGGGGCCATTCTAAATTTTCCGGCATTTAGAAGTCAACTAACCATCCCATAATTCATAATTCATTTTGCTGGACTCGCGATCACTTCTTCTACTTCAGGTTTGGTTCTTCTCGCAAAAAGATCGTAGTATGCCACGCCTGCAAGAAATTGAATTACCCCTCCTACAATTTCAGGTAATGGTAGATATAGATCCATCAAGGCTCCAGACGCTCCGGAGGTTGTCTGTGCAATTCTTGCTGCACTGGCCTGCAATCCAGTCCCCGCACCATAATCCCCTTCTTTCAGGCCACTCACATTGATGTTGCTTCTGGATGGAAGCCCAAAACCTGCTATTCCTGCACGGAATATATAGAAAATGCCTGCAATGTAGAAGTATGGAGAAAGGGCAAGGGGAATCATCAGCAACCCCTGAAGCATTCTTCCGTAGGATCCTATTTTTGCCGCTTTCTCTCCTCTTTTCCTGTATCTTGATGAAATGTATGAGCCCATGGCCGTTGATATGTATGATATGGTGAAAACAATGCCAATAGTGGTTGTGGTGGATGATGGATACATCTCAGAAAACCAAAGGGAAAGTATGGGCATTGAAATTCCTATCCCGGCACCATTAAATGCATTAGCGATGACTGTTTTTCCTATATGCTTCACTGATCCCCTTCCAACAAAGCCTGTTTTTTTCTTTTCTGAACCTCTTTCAAAAACAAGGAACAGGGAGATAAATGATATTAAGATAAGAAGAAAACTTATTCCAAAAAGGATTCTATAAGAAGCAGCATCTCCAACATAAGACGACACTCCATTTCTGCTTATAACCATCACCCCTCCTACAACTGCAAATATGGATCCAACAGTTGTCATCAGTCCAAGTTTTTTTACCCTGTCATTTGGGTCTCTCCAGTTCTTTGCTACAAGTGCTGTTGATCCTGGAGAAAAGGCACCTCTCATGCCACCGGGGCCACCTGCAATTCCACCGATCACTGAAAGATAAATCAATGGTCCGGAAGTTACAAAGAATAGGATAGCCGTAGAAATAAGAGGAAAAACCTCGCCAATTATCATTGAATATTTATAGCCTATCCTATCTCCCAGTACACCAAGGATCATAGTCTGGATCACTGTAAATACCACAACAAATCCAGTAAGAAAACCAACATAAAGGTTATTGAAACCCAGAACCTTCAGGTAAAGTGGATATGCAATCGCGGAAAAACTAAGCGCACCACTTCTAACTGCCCTTGACAGCAGCAAAAAATTAAAACCTCTCTCTATCCTATTCTGGGGAAGCACAATCTAAGGTTATTTTAGCACTAAAGAAAAAACTTTGTAAATTATATCAATGATTAGCCATTATGTTTCGGCAATCCTCTCAATTTTTTTTAAATTTGCCAGCGCGGGTAGTTAACTTTTTATTTATTTGTAAACTCTCCCTTACTATGGGGCTGTGGGGTAGCTTGGTATCCTACGGGCTTTGGGAGCCTGAGACTCCGGTCCAAATCCGGGCAGCCCCATTTTTTAGCACCTTGGCTGTGAATCTCAATGAAATAATATAAAATGGTCCCGTATAGGAGGATAATTTATTGCCACTGATTTATTGGAGATAGACTCTATTAACTGTGTTGGCACAATTTAAGATAAGAACCATGTTTCTGAATATAAGTTGTTTAAATACAGAATTGTACATCTATTATTCGAATAGGGAAAACTCAAATTTGTGAAGTGAAATGCTCTTTCAATAAGTTTTACGAAAAATCCTTCGTATTCTCTAAAATCTTCACGTTCTTCATTTTACATTAAATGGTTCTAAATGATCTTCAGGTACCCACCCTTCTTCACCCATCAAATTCCTGCACCGGATCCATCCGTTCACAACCATTAAACCAATAACTGTTTCATCAATTTCAACCGTGAGTTCATTGGAATCGTAATCCTCTTTCAATACTGCATCTTTCCCATGTTCGCAAGAAAGGATTTGCTCAGGAACCCAGGCACTTTGTCCTATAGAGTCAGTGCACCAGATCCATGAATTATACATTTTATCCATTCTTCCCAACGTGAAGTGTGTGCCAGCTTTAAAAGAAGGAGCCGGATCATAGCTTTTAACATGCTTCTTAATCACTTGATAAGTATCTTCCACATGGATATAATCTAAGTTACATTGTTAAATTTACTGTAATTTAAACAATATCTATACTGCACAGGAAGTCAGCAACAATATTCACCATGTTGTACGATGAGTTAAATAAGTATATTAGCATATACTCATAAGGTAATATAATGGGAGCAAAACTAGCAATAGTAATAAATTCAGGACTGGATCAGAGAGCGAAAATAATGGCAGGCCTTCACGTGGCACTGAGGATTGATGAAGCCAAGAAGCAAAATGGTATAGAACGAGTGGAAGTATTCCTTTTCACAGGCGGGGTCAGGGCACTTGAAAAAGGGCAGGATAACATCGAAATATTGGATATAATAAAGGAGTTGAGGGAGGCAGGAATTATAGTAGAAGCATGTTCAAACCAGGTAAAGAACTGGAACATGGAAGATATATTTTCCAGCAATGGTATAAATCTAGAATTCGCAAGAGATGCCTTTTCCAGATATGCAGTTGAAGGATATACGGTAATATCTTTCTGAGCAAAGGTGGGATTGATGTATGAAAATAATATGCCATCATTCAAAGTTCTGGATACAGAATCCAGTCACGGTAGGTATTCAAAAAGTCCCAAGGATATAGGGTTTGAAGATCTTGTCAAGTTCCATGGACATGCTTGTGATGGTCTCTACAGAGGAGCATATGCACTGTCAGTTGCATTAAAGTCCCTGTTCTCTGATTATATAGTTGACAGAACAGACCTAAGGGCAATTTCAAGGAATAGCCCATGTCTTGGAGATGCAGCATCCTACCTTACTGGCGCAAGGGTTAGATTTGGGACACAGGATGTGAGAAACCAGGAAGGCGTATGGTACATAGTTCAAAGGATTTCGACCGGTGAAACTGTGGAAGTAAAGGAAGAGGCGGGGTTTTTTAATAAGGATATAATAGAATTAGAATCTTCACTAAGCTTAGCTCAAGCAGACGAATTACCAGGAAAACTTGACAACCTGAAAGCTTTACAGGATGATTGGGTAAGCAATGTACTTTTAAAAACCAGGCCAGAGGAGCACTATCATTCATCAAGAATAGAGTACTCATGGAAGGAGGTACCCTACGCCAATAAAGGAATAAGAACGGATATTATATTCAAGGACGTGATTCAGTAACATGATGCAGGATCAGATAAGGTCCGACATATCATCCGTGGCTAACATTATGAAGATTCTCGGAGATCCTAACCGGCTGCATATACTTTCATTAATAAATCAGCAGGAGCTATGTGTTTGTGAGTTGACCGCCATTCTAGATTTATCACAATCAAATGTTTCACAACATCTTGCAAAAATGAGGTCTGCAGGTCTTGTAAGGGAAAGGAAGCATGCACAGTGGGTCTATTATTCAGTTAATCCAGAAAAACTTCCACTCCTAAAGAATATCATAAATTCTCTTCCTGATACTTCTTCAGAACTCAGTAAACTGAATGGTATTCAGGAACATTTAAGATGTAAAAATTAAAAAAAAATAAACTTTGGATATATAATTAATTCTTACCTACTTTTCCAAGGCCCTTTAATACATTTATTGCAACTGCAAGCCCAGCTTCCACCTGCGGGTCCTTCAGTTCACTCAACAAGCTTAAGGTTCC
This sequence comes from Thermoplasmata archaeon, assembly GCA_021816385.1. The sequence continues at coordinate 10,335 of JAKAYJ010000002.1, read as the reverse complement.
ATGAATTTTTGGCTCTTTTGATAGTTTTCCTGAAGAAATACCATCGAGAAGTGCAACGACACCATCAACCACATGTGGATCCGAAACTTTTGATAGAATTTCCAGCAGGGAGTTCAGGATCGCAGAAATACCATTAAGCATGTCATCAGTAAGGACTCCACGCAAATTGGCTAAGAGATATATCAAGCCTTTGAGCGATTCTGCCATACCCGTGTCTTCCATGGTCTTGATCCATTCCATCAAACCAGTAACGGTCCCAATATTATCAAGGATATATTCGGCGGACTTTCTGGATTCAGGGTCCTCAAGTTTTTTATTCAGTAATTCCATTATATCTGTGCTCATTCAATCACCCCATTAAGTACCGGTCTTGCGGTCATGTTCCAGTACACATTGTTATAGATCAGTTTTAACCAGTAGAATGAGTAACTTTCTGGCATCATTACAGGTCTGTGAGAATAATCTGATGTTATCATCGAGGCCTTTCCCATGCCTGTGAGCATAAGGGCACCTCCAGTGCCATCATAGGTAGTAACAGGCTCTTCCCCATCCATTGACTGGAAAATCCTTTCAGAAACAACAATTGCCTCTGCATCTGCAACCGATCCTGCCTTAGAGACCTGCAGGTTTGTTGAATCCCCAATGGCAAAGGCGTTCTCGTATCCCTTGATGTTAAGCGTATAACCATCGACATTTATCCATCCCATCTGGTCTACCACTTCTGATTTTTCCATAAGCCTGTTTCCTCTGTGAGGGGGTACTACTAGAGCCAGATCGTAACCTATTTTTTCATCATTCTTCGATATAAGTTCCCTTGTTTTTGTATCAACTGATTTCAACTGAAATCCAAGACTACTCTTTATCCCTCTCTCTTCGAACATCTTCAGGGCAGCGTCTGATATTCCCTTATCCGGGAAAGCCATGGGCATTGGGTATACATATTCAATTTCCACCTTATCCCTTATACCCCTTCTGGTAAAATAATCATTCAGCATGAAAACAGCTTCGAGAGGGGCAGGAGTGCATTTGTAAGGCATGGAAGCTACCCCAACTACGACGCGTCCGCCCTTGAAGCTGTTCAGCTTTTTCTTCAGGGATACGGCGTTTTCAAGGCTATAGAAATTATCCGTCCCCTCCTTAAGGCCAGGTATGGATTCATAGTCATACCTTGCACCGGTTGCCAGAACTATATAATCATAGCTTATTTTCTGTTTCTCTGTTTTTATAACCCTGTTTTTCAGATCAACTTCAGTGGCAAATTCCTGAACAACAGTCACTCCATCTGCCACCATTCTTGAAATGGGCTTATGTGTAGATGCAGGCGTCATCAAATCAAAAGGTATTTCAAGGAATCCTGGCTGATAAAAATGCTGCTGGCTCCCTTCAATTAGCATAATCTTAACGTCTCCACTTTTTACTCTGTCCCTCAATTTATACGCAAGATGGTTGGCAGCGCTCATTCCACCGCTCCCACCTCCAACAATTGCTATGGTCTTCATAGATAACCATGATCAGTAAGTATAATAATTCTCACACGATAAATTTGCTATGATACTCTTAATCCGGCACAAATTTTGTGTATATAAGAAAAGGAAATGAGGCTCTATAAACTTATAGAATTATCCACCATGCTTGAATGCAGGATATAATAGCATGCCTCCATCCACCACAAGTGTAGTACCTGTTATATAAGAAGCCATGTCGCTGGCAAGAAAGGTAACTGCCTGTGCAATATCTCTAGTCTCTCCCATCCTGGGCATTGCGATCTTTGTCAGCAGATCCTGGTATGTTTCTGGGTTTCCCCACACATCCTTGTTTATGGGTGTCTTGATTGCACCAGGTGCCACCGAGACTACCCTTATGCCAAAATCTGAAACTTCCTGTGCGAGGGTCTTTGTAAACATGGACAGCCCAGCCTTTGCACTGCTATATGCTGTGTATCCTGACCACGGGACAAATTCATGAACAGAAGTTATATTGACAATTACTCCATGGCTAGATTTCTTCATTCTTTTTACAGCCTCTCTGGAGCAGTAGTATGGACCAAGAAGATTGATGGAAATAACCCTTTCCCAGTCATCCGGATCATCTTCCCCACACAACTCTCTTTTTCCATCAATGCCCGCGTTGTTAACCAGAATATCAACTGGTCCAAATTTCTTATCTATATCGCTGAATATCTTTTGCACTTCATCTTTCTTTGATACGTCTCCGCCAAATACTGCTGCCTTCCCTCCACTATTATTTATTTCTTCAGCAAGCTTAACCGCCTGATCCATTTCTTTACGATAGTGAATTGCGACTGATGCTCCAGCCTCTGCCATATATCTCGCAATTTCCATTCCAAGTCCAGAACTGGACCCTGTCACAAGGGCCACCCTACCCTTCAGATTTATACTTATGTCTACATCTTTCTGCTCTTTTGGATTCTCATCTGTCATTATTTTTTATGTCAAAGAGAAAAATAAACCTATCCATGAATTGTTCATTTAGTTCCAGTAATTCTGTGAACATCAAATCTATTTCACCACATGGAAATGTCAGCAAAAATTAACATGGAATGCACAATTGATCTTTTTAGTGTTTAACCGGAGTTTTCTAACCTGGCTTGAATATAAAATTCTTTTTTTGAAATAGTAATGTGTGATTAATATCACGTTATGTCAGGTTTATCTATTTCACTCAGCTTAGCCAGAACATCCCGTTCACTAATAACCCCTTTTGCCTTTCCATTCTGATCAATTACTGTGAGTATGTTGATGTTGTTTTCTTTCAGTATCCTAACGGCGTCAGCAACATTTTCTCTTTCATTTATGTTAACACTTCTCTCAAGGTGGATTTGTCTTACTTTTCCCTTATCTATGCTTGACTTTGGTAGGAGAAGTAAATTCACAACTTCCAGCCTGCCTACAGGTCTGCTCTGGCTATCGATGACAATTGCACCAGGCAGGTTCTTTGCAAGCAGACCGCTCAAAACTTCTTTCAGGGAATCGTTTATTGAAACTATTGCTTCCTTAACAGGTTTTACCACATCCGATACTGAAACATTCATAAGATTCTGGGCCACTATCATTCCTTCCTTGCTTATATCAACATCATTTGGTGTCTTTCCTATTATTCCCTTGACCTCGGAGAGGATGAACCCAATCACAATCCACACAAGGAAAACGGTTGTGTAAACAGGAACTGTGGAGTATGCAGAATATATTAGAACAATAGAACTTATTACTGCGCCAGTAAGCGCGAGGAAAAATTCTTTAAAATCAGAAAGAGTTGTCCTAAGCGTCATTTTTGTTCGAACCATCAGCCTTCTCCCTCTCCTTATCCCGATTCTCAGAAGTGAAAAATTAGCACTAACGTGGATGAATAGACCTCCCAGTGCCGATATTGTTCCCAGAACAATGAAAGCAGTTTCAGCTGAAATATAGTTCAGAATTATCAATGGGAGTATGACCAGGATTCCACTGATAAAAAGTGTTGCGATCATGGGTTTTTCCTTGACTTTATGAGAAAATATGCCTGGGAGTGTCTTATCGTATCCCATCCTGAACAGAGTCCTTATTGCAGCTGTTCCGAATGAGAGTATGGCCAGTATTGAATCATTAATCGTTGCGATTGCAACGGCATAGTAAAAAAATCTGCCAGCACCACCGAAATCATTGCGTATAATGCCTATAACCGGTAATTTATCTGCTAGTGGTATGGATAGGTGATTCTGGAGTATGAGATTAGCGATTGCATATATCATGAAAGTTGCCAGTGATCCTCCTACAAGGATCACTGTAATCACACTTCTTCCTACAACCTTCTTTGGATTCTTTATTTCGCCAGAAACCGGTGCAATTGAACCATATCCCGTTGGTATTCCCATGGCAAAGAGTATCCCGAGGACAAAATCACCACCGGATATGGGGTAAACTGCAGGGTTGGGTATATAGGCAGCACCCTTTGTAACATAGAAGGAGTAGAAAGCTATGGAGAGCATGAGTCCAATCTCGATAATCACTGCAAATATTGCATATCTTGCAGACATGGTCACTCCAATAATGAGGAAAGTAACTGAAGGAACCATGATAATCAGGAAGGCGATATAAGTGGAAATTCCAAGCACGGTTGTTATTATAAAGAGTCCTCCTACGAGATAAGCCAGACCATATAATACAGAATAAAACATGTACATCCAGCCGGTATCAAAGCCCAATCTTGCAGATAATGCCTGGAATGCATAGGTGTAATATCCACCGGAAGTTGAGAATCGTTTTGAAAGTTGCGTAACCGACAGTCCATTTACTAGCACAAGCAAGGTCCCAATGATCATCACAATGGGCGCGTCATCTCCAGCCAGCGTTATGGCAAAGGCTCCATATGTCAATATACTTAGAAGTGGAGACATTCCTCCAAAGGAAAGAAAGAAGACGTCCTTGAAAGTGAGGTGTCTCTCCAGTTCCCCCTTATTGTCTGAGGTTTCAGTCATATCACCGTTCAATAGTTTAAACTTAATAGTTTATTCGGTGTTTTGATCTGCATCATTCTGTCATATCTTGGATCATGCCTGATTGGAACCGAGAAAGGAAAATGAACCTGCTCAGTTCTCCTTTTTAATCAGGAAATATGGATTTCTTCCATTTTCCAGATCATAAATTATCCTTCCAGAGTCGTTTGATATTTCTTCGTGATCTTTCTGTGAAATGAAACCCTTTTTTATAGCCTCCTTGTACATATCATATGTCTGGAAAAGAAACCTTGGAAAATTTTTTATGTCCCTGAGATACTCAGGCATCATCTTCATTATGAACTTTGTTCCAGTTTCTATGAGAATATTCTTCCTCTCTGGAAGTCGTATGCCCTTAATTTTCCCTCTCATGAATTTGTATATGTAAAATGAATATGAAGCATAGAACTGAAGCAACTGATCAAATACCGGTCCCACCTTTGTCCTCATGACCGGAGTGAGAACATCATACCTATCCCAATCCAGGGTAAAAAGAGAACTATCTTTAAGTGCCTCTCCAAAAATCCTTGTGCCAGGCAGAGGAGTATATATTGAGAACTGAACCGCATCAGCACCAGCTCTGGCCAGCTCCCTTGAGAATTTTACCGTTGTCAGTGCATCACGGATTCTCTCATATGGAGCACCTATCATCATGCCTACCAGTACTATTATATCATTAGATGATAATATTTTTACAGCTTCAACCGATTGGGGTGTGAATTCTCCCTTATGCATTTTCTTCAGCACTTCAGGGCTTCCGGACTCAACACCAAGGAACGATATGGTCATGCCTGCTCTGGCAGCTTTTGTTATGAGTTCTGGATGTCTTGCCGTTACGTCTGCTCTCATCTGCACAATCCATTTCATTTTCAATCCTCTTTCCTCGATGCTGTTAAAAAGATTTTCCCTGTGCTTTACGTTTGGCTCAACAACAAAGATATCATCTGTGAAGAATATCCAATCATAGCCTGCATCTCTTGCTCTTTCCATTTCTGTGAGTATTCTCTCGTTTGACTTATTTCTCCATGTATTTCCCCATGTTGGTGTAACGGAACAGAAATCACATCCGTAAGGACAACCTCTTGAAGTTTCAAGGCACATGACCCTTTCATTCTTCCCGAATACCTTGAACGTATACTTTGATGCATCCAGAAGTTCCAGTGGTGGCATTGGGAGCGAATCCAGATCGTGGATGAGTTTTCTTGGTGCCGTTCTAACAAATTTTTCTCCATCCCTAAGAACTATTCCAGGTATCTTGAGCATGCTGCTCCCGTCTTCTATGGCTTTTCCAATATCATAAATAGTTTCATCCCCTTCCCCAAGCACAGATATGTCAAATCCTGATCTCAGGACCTCATAAGGAAGAAATGTTGCGTGGTGACCTCCAGCGACCATTATGGCTGAAGGTAGTCTTTTCTTGATTTCCTTTGCAAGATAACCTGCATTATTATGTGCAGCAGTTGCATGAAGAGTGATGCCAACCAGATCCGGTTTGTAACTCACTGCCAGATTAACTGCCTCATCCAGGGAGAGGTCATCTCCTTCCATATCTATGATCTTAACTGAACTGTTCTCAATCCTCAATATTTCTCCGGCCAGAGCTAGAAGCCCAAGTGGTGCGGGAAGAAATCCCCACTTGGTTAAATAGGCACTTCCAGTTTTGTTACTGGGTCTTATGAAAACTGCCCTGATTGCCATGACTTTATAACTTTTATAAATAGATAAGCTTTATGTAAAAATCATTCATTCAAAAAGGTTTTTTATGTAAACTATATTGTTAAAAATGATTTTCCCAATTAATTTACAGGATATTTACTTTAAAATATAAAGTTCAGGTTAAAACTTAATAACCTGCAAATACTAAAGAGATGATAGAAATTGGAAACAGTTGACCCGGATGCAAGGATTGCAGACTTAGTGGGATTGCTTCATGTGCTTAACCATTTATTCAATGACAGGACTGATCTTTTCGAACTTGAAAAGGAGATGGAAGTTGATATTGATGATCTAATGCCGATTGTATATACAGCTGCCAATCTTGGGTTTGTAGGTACTGATCAGGGAGACATATGGATTACAGAAAAGGGAAAGACTTTTCTAGTGTCAAGCCCAAAGATAAGAAAGAGCATCCTGAAAGCATCGCTCATAACAATGGAGCCATTTGTAACGGCACTCAGGATGGTAAATTTTGAACTGGATGATATAATGGAAGAATTGGAAAAGAACGGAATTCAGAAATATAATAATCCATCAGGATTGCATAATCTTGAAATAACACTCATTGAATGGGGAGTTTACTCTGGATTGATAAAAAAAGATGATGATGTTTTTCAGGCTATGGCCTAGACACTGTAAATACCTTCCTCTGCAACATATTTTTTTCTCGCAAGATCCATCATCTTCCTTGTAAACAGGATAGAATACACTGCAACTATGATTGCAAACAGGAATGATGCCCATCCCGCCAGGGCAATATTTCCACTTCTTGTTGCTATGTCAATCGTCTTCATCAGTCCAGTATGGATTTCCAGCGTTTTTCCACCAGCTATGTCAGGCCAGTATTCACCTATTTCCAGGCCTCCCCATGCGCTGTTAATGGTTGATGAAATGCCTGATATAAGGTATGGAAAGGTCGAGGGTATAATCACGTATCTCATCTTCTTGAAGAATCCCATGTCGAGATTCTTCATGATCTCGTTGTACTCAGCCGGCATTGCCTTGATGCCCATCCAGAAACTGTAAAAAACATAATAGAATGTTGCTATGAATCCAAGAAGTAGAACAATTCCCTCCTCTGCCTGACTCCCAAGAACAGAAGCAAATATGGGATAAATGCCAAGGAATATAAATGGAAAGTATGCAGGAACTGGATAGGCACTGAATGTCTGTATTATGGGAACCCCTATGGCTTCTGCCTTCCTTCTTGTTGCTAGAAGATAACCCAGTGTGAAAGCGAAGGCAATGGACGCAGCCGTTATGATAAGCACCCTTATGTAATCGATCAGCAATCCGTAAAGTAGAGACGGTGTTTTTGAGAAAAGGTATGACCATTCAGCACCACTTACAGACATTATGAAAATTATAATGGAGTATATGATATAAGCAAAAATAGCAAGAACTACAACTCCTGCAATTAAGCCGATTTTTCCATTTTTCTTCTCCTTGGAATAGAGTTCCTCCAGATCTTCAGGTCCTTTTCTGACCCTTGTATATGAGGCAAGCTTACCCAGGGTGTTCTGCGAAACAATGGCAGAAAATCTTGAAGTCTGCCTTATTCTCGGTTTACCTCTCTTAATGATAGGGGCATCTGTATCTATTGTATATTTTGCAACTGCATGATTTCCCACCCTCCTTACTAACTCTATAAGTAGAACTACAAAAATTCCCAGGGCAAGAAATGTAACTACCAGCATCCTGAAATTACCGTCAGCGGCGAATTTGTCTATTGGACTTCCAACCCCAAAGGTGCTGTACGATGTTATTCCTATGGTGAAGACCTCACTCACTGTTATGTAAAAAAAACCGTCTGAGATGCTTGGGAAAAGATTTGCAACAATCCTGGGTATTGAGAAGGGGATATACACACTTCTGAGCTTCATCCACAGGCTGAAATTATAATTCTCAGTTACCTCAACCATCTCACTGGGAATTGTCTTGTACGCCTGGTACTGTCCCATCCATATATTCCATACCACTGCCGTAAAAACAAGGAAATCTGCTGCAAATTCAACTCCAAGAGGACCACCTATTCTGTCCACAAATATTATGAGCACAATGGGGAAAAAAGAAATTACTGGAACACTTTCAAACACCTCGATAAATGAAATGAATAAATTTTCAAATATCTTGCTCTTAATGGCAGCATATGCAAGAAGCCATCCAGAAAGGATTGATAGTAAAATCAGTCCAATAACTCTACCACCAGTTGCAAGCACTGCAAGAATGATGAAGATATATACATTCATCTGGTTCCACCCTTCTTCTTTGTCAGTAGCCTGTAAAGTGTATCAAGGTAATTGTCAAAAACGGGATCCCTGCTGTTTCTCGGTCTTGGCATCTCTATGTCAATCTGTCCCACCACTGTTGCCGGACTGTTATTTAGAACGAACACTGTATCCGAGAGTTCAACAACTTCTGTTAGATTGTGAGAAACCATTATGACACATTCCAGAGGGCTATCCGGATTGAAAAGTATATTGTATATATCCTGCCTCAAACCCTCTGCAGTCAGTTCATCCAGGTGCGCGAAAGGCTCATCCATCAATAACACTTTTGGTTCCGCAGCAAGAGATCTTGCAACAGAAACCCTTTGCCTCATTCCACCACTCATCTCCTTGGGATAAAGGTTCTCAAATCCCTGGAGACCAACCATTTCCAGTGCCTTAGAAGCAAGTTCCCTGCATTCATCTTTAGGGAGGTTCTTAGTTTTCAGCGACAGCATCACATTTTCCTCAGCCGTCATCCATGGAAAAGTGACTATGGACTGATGCACCATGGAAATCAATGGAGTAGGCCTCAGAACCGGTTTTCCATGTAGCAATACTGTCCCGCTTTCTGGCTTCAAAAAAGCACCGAATAATCTCAGGAGTGTAGATTTACCAACTCCCGATGGACCAACTATGGCAGCAAATTTTCCTTTCTCTACCTTGATGTTGATGTTATTGAAAACCTTGTATCCATTGTCATATCTGAAGTCGAGGCCCAAAACCTCCATCGTTGTTCCAAGTAACCACCATATGAGGCATTTACTCATTGTATAAATATTATAAGAAAGCTTTGAAATTATAATCTGTCAAAGGTAGATGTTTGAAAATAATCAATATATGGTGTGTTCGCCAGTTGTAATGTATTTTTCTCCCCATTTCTTTAGCGCGTCTATCACTGGCCTGATCTCGCTGCCTGATTCGGTCAGCGAGTAAAGAACAACTACAGGTTGAAGGGAAATCAGTTCCCTCTTGACAAGTCCCTTCTCCATAAGAATTTTTAAGATTCTCGATAGAGTCCTGGAACTTATTCCATGGGCACTTCTAAGTAATTCGTTGAATCTCATTGGCTTATCCGCCAGATACCTGATAATTGTCAGTTCCCATTTACCCCCAATTACCTTTATCGTCTCAACTATTGGGCAAATCTCCTCACTTTTATTCATTGTATTCATCATGATATCTAATGTATTGCAAGTAACTATAAGTATTTTAATGTATTTTTGATATCCCTTTATGGAAACACAGAAGCAAATGAAATGGATATCTGACAGTGCGCATTCAGAAATTGAGTTCTCAGCAAGGCATATGATGATATCAACAGTCAAGGGTAATTTTGGTAAGTTTGAGATAACGGCGTTCGGATCTGGTGAGTCTCCAGAAAATGCAAAGGTAAGCGTGACAATTGATCCATCATCAATTAGCACAAGGGAAACTGACAGGGACAATCACCTGAAGTCTCCTGACTTTTTTGACGTGGAAAAATATAAAGAGATAAAATTTGAAAGCACCTCTATAAGCAAGAAGGGGGACAGTGAGTACATTATCAAGGGAAATCTCACAATCAGAGATGTCACCAGGGAGATATCCTTTCATGGAGACCTGGAAGGAATAATAAAGGATCCATATGGAAAGACAAGGGCAGGAATAACTGTTTCAGGGGAAATAGTCAGGGAGGAATTCGGACTGAAATGGAACATGGTAATAGAGGCAGGGAAGGTAATGGTCGGAAGTAAGATCAAATTCACTGCTCACGCAGAAATGATCCTTCAGGAATAATCATCAGGAGCCAAAAAATGCTCCCTGAATTGAAGTAATGTGTGTATTACTTTACCTATTTTGTTATAATATGCACTAATA